>NZ_JCACKO010000048.1:0-41600 GCF_059505445.1 Brasilonema angustatum
CCCTAAGGGGGCCGGAGCTAACGCGCTCCGCCAGATGCCTCTGTCGGGAAACCCTGCTACAGCACTGGTCTCACCAAATCAAACCGGATTCCTATATATTATTAAGTATTGCTATGAATACAGACACTAAAATTATAACTGTGCTTTCAGTAAAACACTCATTAGTAGCTTACCAAAGGGACGTTGGCGGATGGAAAAGGCTTATGAACTTTACACTTTTGCCTCATCCTCACAGCAAACCCCACCTTCGGTGATCAATACCTGTCAATATTCGGTTGATAAAGTATTAGCAGCAAGCTAGTGAGGGTAGTGAGTCCTTATATCATCAAGCTATTCACCAAAGTTACAGACTCACAAAAACCTATTTTCTTTAAGATATGCAAAGAAAATTTATCACAGCAACACTTCATAAATCAATTAACCTTTTCAACTAATGGTTGACTGGTAACAGGTGAATGCACAAAATCTCCAGTAAATTTGAGCAAACCTGATTCACAGGGACAGCGGTGTATGAGTAACGGTAAAAAGTTAGAGTTAACGAAATTGTCTTGTCAACTGCAAACAATTGCATCAGCAGTCCATGATACAGCCCAAGATTGTCAAGGGAATGCTAAAGCTATTTTAGCTTTACTAAGACAGTTGGAGCAGTTACATCGAGAGATCCGAGATGGCGCTTTCCAACAGAGTTTGCCTGATAATCGTCAAGGTCTCTACTCACTGCTTCGCGATATTGAGGCTGAAGGAGGCTGGCCATATATTGAACGTATGAGGTTACAAGCCTTTTTAACAAACGCAGAACAACAGACGGCTGTTGAAAACAGCAGTGAGGTTTTGGAAAACGATAGCTCCTTGAACTGGTAGTACTAATTTTGAACTGTGGATTTGAGATTGGGAATTGTCAGTTATTTTTCGTTGATTGTTCTTAAGGACAAACCTCTATTCATCCCCATGACCATCTCTAAGGCTTGCTCCTGCATCACATGCCCATAATATGGGCATTATATTCAGTACTATCACGCTAATCATGATATTATAAAAAATTACCCTGTTTTTCCTTTTTTTGTTAAGAATAAGACATTGTATATACTCTGATTAAATTTCTTCAAAATTCAACACATTTTAACCGTTTAAGTACTCTTGTGTGATTTTAGCTCCTGAGTTCTCGGTCGGACAATGAAAAAGTAGTATGCAGATAATACTATTTTTTTTGTAGCTTTTTGAAGTAGGAAATGGTTGCCACAAAAAAATCAAAAGGCTAGATTCATCTGGAGAGCAGATCTAAGTCCCGCTAACAGCATTTACTAAAATTACGTAATAGTACATGCGTAATGACGATTAGGACTAAAAGTATGGAAGGGTTTAAATGGCTGGCATTGTATCGGTTTCCCGCTCAGATTTAAAAGGTCGCCGTAAGAAATTACGTCAAAAGCGGCAGATGAAAATTATCCAGACAATTTGGCAAACCATTACCGTGAGTTCATTGGCGGGAGGTTTGCTGTGGACGGCTATCCAACCGATTTGGGTACTTAAAACACCCCAAGACATTGAGGTTTTAGGTAATCACTTACTATCTAATGAGGCGATTGAGTCATTGCTTGTGCTTTCGTATCCTCAGTCTTTATGGCGGATAGAACCTCATAGAATCGCTGAATCTTTGAAACAGCAACCGATGATAGTACAAGCGATTGTCAATCGTCGTCTGTTTCCACCAGGGTTAATCGTCCAGATTCAAGAACGAGTTCCTGTAGCGATCGCCGAAGGCGGCGGCAACAGCCTCGCCCAAAGTCGTCGGGAGCAAGGAAACAGTGACACGGATCACAAAAAAGTATCTGTAGGATTGCTAGATGCCAATGGTGTTTGGATACCTATAGAAAAATACACATCTGGTGATCCCAGCTTACGATTGCCTAGTCTCAAAGTTTTTGGCTCATTAGAGCAGTACCAACCTTATTGGACTGAACTTTATCAAGCTCTCAGCCAGAGTTCTGTTAACGTTAAAGAAATTGATTTCCAAGATCCAACAAATTTAATTTTGAAAACAGAACTGGGAAATATACATCTTGGAGCACCTAGTTCTTTGTTGCCTGAAAAAATTAAGGTAATGGCACAAATGCGCAATTTACCTGCACAACTGAATCGTAGCCAAATAGACTACATTGACCTCAAAAATCCAGATCTTCCGTTAGTACAAATGAACCAAAATAACAACAACCGAACTCCTCAGCAAGTATCTAAAAAGATTTGATGGATTCGATGTGTAAGACACACCTAATTGATAAGGAAGTTTTATGCTGAATCAATATACAATTTTCGATATTGCAGTAATCAACGATATTGCAGTACCCAAGTATAAACTAGCGTTAACTTCTGATGACAATGGGAGGAATAATGATTAAAACTTCTACATTGGAGTAGAAGTAGAGGTTGTTATTGCCCTAACATTTAAATATAGTGGGTGCATAAACGTTAGGCAAACTGATGATGGAGTCTAAGCTGAAAAACGCTTCTTGGCTACTTAGTGTTCGATAGAACGCATCAGATGACCGAATTGAGTTCATGAGCTTTTTATTTTCTGCTAACCCAAAAAAGGAAAGCAATATTGTCTTCGAGGAAAAGTGCAGTGAGTCCAGCGCTGCAGGAGGGTTTCCCTCTGTAGGCGACGGGCGTTCCCGATAGCCGTAAGGCGTGGCGTTAGCCATAGGGTTTACAACAGTTTCCGCTAAGGATGGACAGTTTGTTCTCCGAGCAGGTTTTGAAAACAGTTGTATTCAGACATCCAAACAGTGAATTTCCGTAAGTAAAACTCTATAGCAACAAAAGTGAAGCACACTCACATAGACGTGTAAGGATTGCTTCCCTTCGATTCCTCTAAATACCCTTAGACTTTCGTGCTAGTCAGAAGCGGAACTCTTCCAAAGCAAAGGTAAAATTTCTTTATTGCAAAGTTTTCCTTGTTTTCCTTATACACAAGGTGAAGCTGATAGCAAAAAACCAGGGTGTTCCATTTAATAAGTCATTTCTCGGTTATGTCCAGTTCAGCAATAGATAATGAGAATAGAAATCTTGTGTCTTAAATGGTAAATCCGATTGTTCAAACCTTAATGACAGATGAGACTCACCACGGTCTGCCTTTACAAGTTACGCAGTTAGTTCCGGATTTTGTGTACAGAATTTTCTCTTTGTCAAGATTGTGTATACCTAATCACTTAAAATTACTCCGAACAGACGATTTTGAAGGCGGCAATATTTGCTTATACCAACGGTTACGAGACTTCTATTTTTTAAATTTATACCATAAAAACTCTGTGCGCGGATCGGAGAGCGAAAAAAAAACCTATAGCTCTAGTCATAAAATAAATGTCCAATATCAGCCACAATCTCGAACACGGAGATATGATTGGGGATACCAGGGGTATACTGAGCCAAATCGGCCAAATAGTAGTGAAGATATTAATGTCTGGTGGAAGTTATACAGGTCAATTTTCGGTAAATATAGGTATACTTCACTAGAATTAGCTATGCGACTGGATGCCTTAATGGCTAACCCGATAGCAAACCTTCGACCTCCAATCCTACCAAGGCTGGAAGTTGAAAGAACCATAAACAAAAATGCCATAGATTATGGCGACCTCGCGTCAAACTATAGTTGACTCTCAGGTGAATAACACCATAAAAAGTCGTTTATCTACATGCTCGCAACTCCGATGACACTTGATAATAACCAAGGGCTTACCTATAAAAACTCCCAGTCTCCCGGACAGCAGGGGTTATCGCTGGCAATCAACTCGACCAATCCCTTTAATAATACTGGGGTAAACTATGGGCAAAACCATGACACCAAGAAGATTGCTAGTGAAGAAACACGAATGGGTGATATTGTTCCTGGTCGAGTCGCCAATATTAAAGTAATTGGTGTGGGTGGTGGCGGTAGTAATGCTGTTAACCGCATGATTGCGTCTGATGTAATTGGCGTAGAGTTTTGGTCAATTAACACTGATGCACAGGCTCTGACTTTAGCATCTGCTCCCGCTCGCTTGCAAATTGGACAGAAACTTACGCGGGGTTTAGGAGCTGGTGGTAACCCTGCTATTGGTCAAAAAGCTGCTGAGGAATCACGCGACGAAATCGCTAAGGCTTTAGAGGGTGCTGACTTAGTCTTTATCACTGCTGGTATGGGAGGAGGTACTGGTACTGGTGCAGCTCCGATTGTTGCTGAAGTGGCAAAAGAAATGGGCGCTCTCACTGTCGGTGTGGTGACGCGTCCATTTATCTTTGAAGGGCGTCGCCGCACCAGTCAAGCAGAGCAAGGTGTTGAAGGTCTAAAAAGTAGAGTGGATACACTCATCATTATCCCCAACAACAAGCTTTTGGAAGTCATCCCGGAGCAGACACCTATGCAGGAAGCTTTTCGCTATGCAGATGACGTGCTACGTCAAGGGGTACAAGGTATTTCAGATATCATCACAATCCCTGGTTTGATTAACGTTGACTTTGCCGATGTACGCGCTGTTATGGCGGATGCGGGATCAGCATTGATGGGGATTGGGATTGGCTCAGGAAAATCAAGAGCTAGAGAAGCAGCAATTGCTGCCATTTCTTCCCCGTTACTAGAGTCTTCGATTGAAGGAGCTAGAGGCGTTGTCTTTAACATTACTGGTGGTAGTGACCTGACCTTGCATGAAGTAAACGCCGCAGCAGAAACAATTTATGAAGTTGTTGATCCCAACGCCAATATTATTTTTGGAGCAGTGATTGATGATAGGCTCCAGGGTGAGGTCAGACTTACCGTAATTGCCACAGGATTTACAGGTGAAGTACAAGCTGCACAGCAACAAAACGTCAATCAAGGACGGGTTGTCTCCCCAGCAGGAACAAGGCGACCAATGCCACAGCCACAGGCACAGCCACAGTCACAGCCACAGTCACAGCCACAGCCACCAGCAGCTAATCCTCCAACGCCGATCGCCGAACCCAAAGAAAAACCAGGACTAGATATACCGGATTTTCTCCGTAACCGACGCACACCCCGTAATTAAGAATTTATGAACTTATCGATGGGATCAGGGTGAAAAATTTTATATGACTCATCATTCATTAAGTCTTAGTTGGAGGGTTTTGCAATCTGCTAAAAAAGTCTCAACTTTGGACGAAAAGTCATCCCCAACTTTATGGAGGAGATAGAGGAACCTGGGCGCGTGCACACAGCAGCGCCCTAGTGGCAACGGGCACGCCTTACCGTGAGTAAGCTGTTGGTACGGTAACCCTGGCGCAGGCGACTGGCGTATGCGCAAAGCGCACGCCCAGAGGTCTAAAGCGTAGCGAGACCGTTCGGCTCCGGATCGTTGCCCGCAATGAGCGCAGCCGTGGCGTTAGCCATAGGGCTCAGGTCTTCCCCGGAGGGCTATCGGGTATCTCCTAGGCGCACCAACGCACGCGCACAGGCTAATCAACCAGCAAAGCGTATGCCTGCGGCACGCTTTGCGCTTGTGGCAACAACAGCGTTGTAGCGAGTGGCGTGGACTCCTGTTTTTCCTTGTAGTGGTTCATCCATTAAGAATGCATTTGAGCAATTTTGTCTAGCTTTGACTTATGTCAACGGTTTCTGGCAATGGTTATGATTGATCATTTTTTTGCCCGCTCAACCCATTGAATGACCTGATGACCAATATGAGTGCCGTCAAACCGGTCTATCTCGCGTACTCCGGTAGGACTTGTGACGTTGACTTCAGTCAGGTAACCACCGATCACGTCAATGCCGACAAAAATTAAGCCATCTTTGCGTAAGGTTTCAGCGAGTTGGGTGCAAATTTCATACTCTCTTGGAGTGATATCAGTTTGGGCAACCGTACCACCTGTCGCCATATTATTACGAAAGTCGCTGCCAGATGAAAGGCGATTGAGGGCACCGATTGGCTCGCCATTGAGCAGAATAATCCGCTTGTCTCCGTCTTTTGCCTCCGGTAAGTAGGTTTGTACCATAACTGGAACTTGACCATGGAGGGTACTGAGTTCGACTATAGAATTGAAGTTGCGATCGCCTCCTTCTAAAATTAAAATCCCTTCTCCGGCTTTATTCCCCAGTGGTTTGAGTACCGCTCTTCCTTGAGCCTCTACAAATTGCCGGATCAACTGCTTCTGTGGAGTAACAATAGTTTCTGGAATCGCTTTGGTAAACTGAAGGGCATACATTTTTTCATTTGCCGCCCGAATTCCTGAAGGACTGTTGATAACCAAAGTTTTGTTTTGGTCTATGTAGTCCAGAATGTACGTAGCATAAAGATAAGCAACTGTGACAGGTGGATCTGTCCGCATAAAGACGGCATCCAGTGTTTCTAGGCAAACAAGGGTACGGCTACTCAACTTGTACCAAGGATTAGCTGCTTGATAACGTCCTTCTACCAACTGCACGGGTATAAGTTCTACTCTTTCTAAGAGCGCCCAAGCTTTGCCTTCCACCACACTGAGTTGATTGACTTGAGTTACCCAAATTTCATGTCCTAGAATTTGCGCTGCTTCCATCAGAGCAACACTTGTGTCGTGACACGGATCAAGTTGATGGATAGGATCAATGATAAAAGCCAGTTTCACACTTTCTGCCTCAATTGCCAAAAAATTCTTCTAAGGTTGTTCCATTTAGATTATGCCCTTAAGAGTTATAAGTAACCAAACAAAGAACTCAGGAATCACCAACTCAGTAGTTATGGGGGATGAATAGCAAACAGGATACAAGCCTAAGTGTGTTCTGCGTTCTTCTTTATTTTCCTTAACTCTAATGACTTTTATGTCAACTTATACAGTTTTGCTCGACGCTAGTAGCTCATCCAGCTTGCCTTGATCTTCTAAGGCATAAATATCATCACAACCGCCAACGTGATGGTCGTTGATAAAAATTTGTGGTAAAGAGCGCCTGCCATTTGCTCTTTTAGCCATAAGATTGCGTGCAGCTTCATCTCCATCAATGCTGTATTCTGTGTAATTTACCCCCTTGTTTGCCAGCAAATTTTTGGCTTGAATACAATATGGGCAAGTTCTCCAGGTATAAATTTCTACTTTTGCAGCCATAAGTTCCTCAACTTTTATTAATGTTTTTTAATTTTAAGACAATAATGTTTTTGTGGCTGTAGATGCTTTCACTTGTGTTTGCTCTGTTAATCAGATGCAGCCGTTGTGTCCTTTAGAGAAATTCAAATTCTGAATGTAGTAATAGTTCTAAAAGTTTGTGTAAAGTAAAGCTTTAGAATATCTTATTTTTTAGTTAATAAACTGCTCTTAAGATGACATCCCTGTCTCCTCACAAAAAAGCCAAAGCCCTTAAACCCAGTAGCCGTCGCCCTGCTAAAGAACTCTGTAGCGAGTGCGGTTTGTGCGATACATACTATATTCACTATGTCAAACAAGCTTGTGCTTTTATTAATCAGCAAATAGATAAACTCGAAGAACAGACGCACACTCGCGCTCGAAATTTTGACAATTCTGACGAGTTGTACTTTGGTGTGCATCAAGACATGATGGCGGCGCGGAAAAAGGAGCCTGTTCCTGGCGCTCAATGGACGGGAATTGTGAGTACGATCGCCATTGAAATGCTGAATCGCGGTATTGTTGAAGGTGTCGTGTGCGTGCAAAACACGAAAGAAGACCGCTTTCAACCGATGCCCATCATTGCCCGTACGCCAGAGGAAATACTGGCAGCGCGAGTTAATAAACCAACACTCTCACCAAATTTATCCGTCTTGGAACAAGTGGAAAAATCAGGAATGAAGCGGCTGTTGGTGATTGGTGTTGGTTGCCAAATTCAGGCATTACGAGCCGTCGAAAAACAATTAGGCTTAGAAAAACTTTACGTTTTGGGTACACCTTGTGTCGATAATGTCAACCGTGCAGGATTGCAAAAATTCTTAGAAACAACCAGCAAATCACCTGACACAGTAGTGCATTACGAATTCATGCAAGACTTCCGGGTTCACTTTAAACACGAAGATGGATCAACCGAAACGGTGCCTTTCTTTGGACTAAAAACGAATAAACTAAAAGATGTGTTTGCCCCCTCCTGTATGAGTTGCTTTGATTACGTCAATTCTCTAGCAGATTTGGTTGTAGGTTACATGGGGGCACCTTTTGGGTGGCAATGGATTCTGGTGAGAAATGAAACAGGTCAACAGATGCTGGACTTGGTGACAGATCAACTAGAAACCGGGCCAGTCATGTCAAAGGGCGATCGCACAGCCGCAGTCCAACAAAGTATACCTGCTTACGACAAAGGCGTTACCCTCCCGATGTGGGCGGCAAAATTAATGGGTGTCGTCATCGAAAAAATTGGCCCGAAAGGTTTAGAATACGCTCGTTTTTCAATTGATTCTCACTTCACCCGCAACTATTTGTATGTGAAGCGGAATCATCCAGAGAAATTAGACTCACACGTTCCAGGATTTGCCAAGCGTATCGTTGAGCAGTATAAGTTACCAGAGTAAAAAGACAAAAGTAGCCGACTAAGAAGCTAGCTATAATTCTCGATAGTCTCCTACCCGATCCAGCAGAACTGGTGACAGCAAAGCTTGAGTTTACTCAAAGTGAGTTGCAATGGGTATTGAAGGCGTAGAATTTGATGTGGGCAATAAAGAGTTCATCCTTATGGCAACAAAATTTCCAAAATTTAGCCAGGATCTAGCACAAGACCCGACGACGCGTCGGCTGTGGTATGCGATCGCAACAGGAAATGACTTTGAAAGCCACGATGGCATGACAGAAGAAAATCTTTACCAAAAGATATTCGCAACTCACTTCGGTCATGTGGCAATCATCTTCCTGTGGGCATCGAGCCTGCTGTTCCATGTAGCCTGGCAAGGTAACTTTGAACAGTGGATAAAAGATCCTCTTCATATCCGTCCAATAGCTCATGCAATTTGGGACCCGCACTTCGGGAAACCAGCAATCGAAGCCTTTACCCAAGGCGGGGCGAACTATCCAGTCAATATCACCTACTCCGGTATCTACCACTGGTGGTACACCATTGGTATGCGGACGAACAATGAACTGTATGTAGGTTCAGTTTTCCTGCTGCTGTTGGCATCATTGTTCCTGTTTGCAGGTTGGTTGCACTTGCAACCCAAGTACCGTCCGAGTTTGGCTTGGTTTAAGAGTGCAGAACCACGTCTGAACCACCACCTAGCAGGTCTGTTTGGTGTGAGTTCTTTGGCTTGGACAGGTCACTTAGTTCACGTAGCCATCCCCGAATCTCGTGGAATTCATGTGGGTTGGGATAACTTCCTAACCAGCCTGCCCCACCCAGCGGGTTTAGCACCATTCTTTACCGGAAATTGGGCGGCCTACGCGAACAACCCGGACACAGCAAACCATGTGTTTGGCACATCGCAGGGAGCGGGAACAGCGATTTTGACATTTTTGGGTGGGTTCCATCCTCAAACCGAATCGCTGTGGTTGACCGACATGGCTCACCACCACTTGGCGATCGCGGTAATTTTCATCATCGCCGGTCATATGTACCGGACGAACTTCGGGATTGGTCACAGCATCAAAGAAATGCTGAACTCCAAAACGTTCTTTGGCAGCAAAACCGAAGGTCAGTTCAATTTGCCTCACCAAGGACTGTACGACACGTACAACAACTCGCTGCACTTCCAGTTGTCGATCCACCTGGCAGCGCTGGGAACAATTACGTCGTTGGTAGCGCAGCATATGTACGCGATGCCTCCTTACGCATTCATCGGTAAGGACTACACAACGCAAGCAGCTTTGTACACGCATCACCAATACATAGCTGTGTTCTTGATGCTGGGTGCATTTGCTCACGCAGCAATCTTCTGGGTACGTGACTACGATCCAGAGCAAAACAAAGGCAACGTACTAGACCGGGTACTCAAGCACAAAGAAGCAATCATCTCGCACCTGAGTTGGGTATCGTTGTTCTTGGGCTTCCACACCTTGGGTCTATACGTCCACAATGACGTAGTAGTAGCTTTCGGTACACCTGAGAAGCAAATTCTGATTGAGCCAGTGTTTGCACAATTCATTCAGGCTTCTCACGGAAAAGTGCTGTATGGCTTGAACACCTTGCTGTCTAATCCTGATAGTATTGCTTCCAACACAGGGGCTTTTTGGTTACCAGGTTGGCTGGATGCAGTCAATAACACGACCAACTCGCTGTTCTTAACGATAGGTCCTGGTGACTTCTTGGTTCACCATGCGTTTGCTCTGGCGATCCACACGACAGTTCTGGTACTGGTAAAAGGTGCTTTGGATGCGCGTGGTTCCAAACTGATGCCCGATAAAAAGGACTTCGGTTACTCGTTCCCCTGCGATGGTCCAGGTCGTGGCGGTACTTGCGACATCTCGGCTTGGGACGCTTTCTACATGGCCACATTCTGGGCACTCAACACCGTAGGTTGGGTGACCTTCTACTGGCACTGGAAGCATCTGGGTATTTGGCAAGGAAACGTCGCACAGTTCAACGAATCTTCAACTTACCTGATGGGGTGGTTCCGTGATTACCTGTGGGCGAACTCGGCTCAGTTAATCAACGGTTATAACCCCTACGGTATGAACAACCTGTCTGTCTGGGCTTGGATGTTCTTATTCGGACACCTGGTTTGGGCAACTGGCTTCATGTTCTTGATCTCTTGGAGAGGTTACTGGCAAGAGTTGATTGAAACTTTGGTTTGGGCACACGAGCGTACTCCTTTGGCGAACCTGATTCGCTGGAAAGACAAGCCCGTTGCGATGTCCATCGTTCAAGCTCGTCTGATTGGTTTAGCTCACTTCAGTGTGGGTTACGTCTTCACCTACGCGGCATTCCTGATTGCCTCTACTGCTGGTAAGTTTGGTTGATTCAGCGGTGAGTAGTAGGTCAGTCATCAAAATCCCCTGCCGCGAGGTGGGGGATTTGTACATCACCTTTGTTTTTTTGTCAAGTAACTTTTGCTAGATCCCTAGTAGTTAGTCGTGAATAGTTAACTTAGGTTGGTTGTACAAAGTAGTGTCATAGCCCTCACTGATTTATTTCCTACACACGCCAGATACCTACGGAGGGAAACCCTCCTATGGCACAAAGTGCCACGCTACGCTATCAGTACTGGCTCCCCTACACCCTTATACCCTTACACCCCTTCTTCCAATTCCCTATTTTATGAGTGCAGAAATTATTTGTGTTGGAACCGAACTCCTGTTAGGAGATATCCTCAACGGTAATGCTCAATATTTGGCGCGGCAGTTGGCTGGGCTAGGTATTCCCCACTACTATCAAACAGTTGTCGGAGATAACCCAACAAGATTAAAACAGGTTATAGAAATTGCAAGTCAAAGAGCGGAAATTTTGATTTTTACTGGAGGTCTTGGTCCAACACCAGATGACCTGACTTGTGAAACCATTGCTGATTTTTTTGGCGCTCCTTTAGCAGAACGTCCAGATATTATTGAAGATATTACCAGAAAATATGTTCAACGCGGTCGGGTTATGACCGCCAGCAACCGCAAGCAAGCTTTGATACCCCAAGGTGCCGAAGTTTTACCAAACCCTACGGGAACAGCACCCGGCATTATTTGGCAGCCTCGTTCAGGATTAACGATTTTCACCTTTCCTGGTGTGCCAAGTGAAATGTATCGGATGTGGGAGGATACTGCTGTACCTTATCTGAAAAGTCAAGGTTGGGGTAAAGAAATTATTTATAGTCGGATGTTAAAGTTTTGGGGTGTGACGGAATCAGCTTTAGCAGAAAAGGTCGCAGCTTATCTAAACTTGCCCAACCCAACAGTTGCACCTTATTCCAGTAGAGGAGAAGTGAAATTACGAGTTTCTGCTAAAGCTGCTTCCCAATCACAAGCACAAGATTTGATAGCCCCCATTGAAAAACAGATTAAAGAAATTGCGGGATTAGATTATTATGGTGCAGATAATGACACCCTTGCCTCAGTAGTGGGTGAGTTGTTGCGTGGTGCAGGGGAAACTCTTTCTGTGGCTGAATCTTGCACTGGTGGCGGATTAGGGCAAATGTTAACGGAGATTTCTGGAAGTTCTGATTACTTTTGGGGTGGGGTCATTTCTTATGATAACTCCGTAAAAGTAGGGCTTTTGGGTGTTAACTCCGAAGATTTGGCAAAGCATGGGGCTGTCAGTTCTATTGTTGCAGAACAAATGGCTGCGGGAGTGCGATGTATGGCGACAAGCCGCTCCGCGTCTACGCGTCTTTCGACCACTTGGGGATTGAGTATCACTGGTATTGCTGGACCCACAGGTGATACGGAGACAAAGCCTGTCGGTTTGGTTTATATCGGGTTAGCTGGATCGAATGGAGAAGTGCAAAGTTTTGAATATCATTTTGGTGCAGGGCGAGGTCGGTCGTTAATTCGCCACCTCAGTGCGTGTACAGCATTGGACAATCTGCGAAGGAAGTTGTTGAGTCAGAAGGCAGCTGTTAAGTAGCTCAACCTAATTAAACGTGAAATGTCATTGCGAGTGAAACGCAGTGAAGCGTAAGCGCAAGCGCACGCCAAGGGCTAACGCGCAGCGTGTCCCCTTGGGACTCAGCAATCGCAATAATCGTATTTTATGTTTTTTTATGTTGACCTACTTATGCCTTCTAAATAAATGATGTTGTTGGCAAATTTATCGCAGGAAGTTTGAAAGAATTCTTCTTTCAAACTTCCTTCAAACTTGAACGAACCCATGATCAACCAAAACTAAAAAGCGAAGTAGTATACCTGAAGTCCGGAGAGTACAAACAGTTTAGAATCCCCACTCATTCATGGCGGGGAGAGGTCAATTTTAATTGTTAAGCAACCTAAATATCCGCTAATCAACCCATTATGAAAGCGATAGAGAATAGCTAATTATATAAAAAAAATGACTAATTAATAATAACAGTCATAACTGTGATTTTTATAACTTAAGCAAAATTAATCTAAATAAGCTGGCTGTAAAGAGTCTATAAAAAATATAGCTTTTACAACCAACAAATGCTAGCTTAGGCATAAGCCATCAAAACACTAAGGCTAACAGAGTCTGGCTATCCCTATTAGCCGGACTCTACCTAATTCTTGACACATATAAAGCTTATCCAGAGCATTTCAATTATTTACACCCCGATTCGGGTTGAAACTGCCAAATAACAAAATATCCACACTAGATCCTGTGGGATTGGATGGCTGTACGTCCTAGATTAAGAAGGAGGCAAGATGTCTGCACCACAAGATTGGATAATTTATTTTTTGGTATTCCTTTTAGTGACCTTTAGGTCCTGGGCCTGGTTTAGGTCCTGGGCCTGATGATCCACCAGATGATGAGCCAGATGATGAGCCTGCTGATGCGCTTGATGAGCCACCGTTGCTGACATAAATATTGTTAACAACAGTAGTAGTAGGCTGCTGACTCCCGTACCCGTACCCGTACCCACCAAAAAGGAACGAAAGTAAACCAAGAGTACCACCCGAAACTGTGGATTGATTTTCATCAGACAGATCGGACATGTAGCTCTCATCTAGAGAAACTAGTTGATATTTAGATTCGGTCGTCATGATAACTCACTATTTGGTGAAAGTTTTCTTTGTGTTGATGAGTTTTTCTGAATACTTCACAAAACAAAATGCTAGTAAATGCATCAGCTAGGAAATACCAGGTATTAATTCAACAAGAAATCCCATGCAAAAAATAAAAGCCAAATGCCCTTTTCTTAGCGAAAACTACTGTTGTTTTTGAAACTCATAAGTATCAAATGACAACAAAAAAAAGTATTTGGATAATTTATTTTTCGCTATTCCTTTTAGTGACCTTTGCCTGAACCACCAGATGATGAGCCAGATGATGAGCCTGCTGATGCGCTTGATGAGCCACCGTTGTTGACATAAATATTGTTAATAACAGTAGTAGTAGGCTGTTGGTTGTACCCGCCGTAGCCGCCGAAAAGCCCACCTAAAAGCCCAAAAAGTAAACCAAGAGTACCACCCGAAACTGTGGATTGATTTTCATCAGACAAATCAGACATGTAGCTCTCATCTAGAGAAACTAGTTGATATTTAGATTCGGTCGTCATGATAACTCACTATTTGGTGAAAGTTTTCTTTGTGTTGATGAGTTTTTCTGAATACTTCACAAAACAAAATGCTAGTAAATGCATCTGCTTAGGAAATACCAGGTATTAATTTAACAATAAATTCCATGCAAAAAATAAAAGCCAAATGCCTTTACTTAGCTGAAACTACTGTTGTTTTTTAAACTCACAAGTATCAAATTACAACAAACAAACAAAAAAGTATAGTGTTTTTATTTTATTTTTTATAAAATTCTGATAAAGAATAAAAAAATACATATAAAAATATGGTACTTAGAAAAAAAGGAAAATCAAACTAGCTAAGATTCTTTTTTTTTCATAGCTTTTCAGTTTATAGCAATTCTATTGTTCAAAAAATAAGCTTTTTGTTACTCAGTATTAACATGTTAATATTTAGCCAATATCAATAATTTTAAGAAACTTTAAAATTCTTCTGAAGATATCAAAAAATATAAAAACCATGATATATCGCACATTAAAAATAACGAATTAAAAAATATTACGAATAAATATTTCTTTTTTTTGAATAAA
The DNA here is from genome assembly GCF_059505445.1 of Brasilonema angustatum. NCBI lineage: Bacteria > Bacillati > Cyanobacteriota > Cyanophyceae > Nostocales > Scytonemataceae > Brasilonema > Brasilonema angustatum. Next base: position 14,589 of record NZ_JCACKO010000048.1, read on the forward strand.
ATTACTGCTGTCTATATGATTAGTAATTTTCTAAAAAAAGAAATACTATGATTAGAGTTTTGCTGGTAAATGACCAACAAAATATATAGTAATCCGTGCAGAAGTTGTGAAATTACTCGTTGAGGCGCTTAACAAGCAACAGGCAAAATAATAAAAAATGAACCGCGTAAGACTTGGGAGCTGCTTTTTCTAGGGTAGGACGCAAAGAGCGCGTTTTTGCATAAATCCTAATTGAGTTAAAAAAACTGCCTCTAGATAAATAAAGCCCGCTTGCGCGGGCTACAAATAAAAATATTTAGCGTTCTTGTGAAAAAACTTCTGCTTATTTGATAAAGAGGGGGAGAAAAAGTTATATTTTTCTCATAAAACTTGGTTCATCAAGCAGCTTGAAACTCTCCTAGCATTTTTACTTCTGGTTCTAACGGAATAGACCAACGTTCTTGTACCTGATGTTGGACATGGCGAATGAGATTGAAAATATCCCAAGCACTAGCGCCACCACAGTTAACGATAAAATTAGCATGCCGTTGTGCAACTTGCGCTTTGCCAATTTGGTAGCCTTTGAGACCAGTCTGTTCAATTAACCAGCCTGCGGTGTAAGGTTTAGGATTGCGGAATACACTACCACAACTGGGCAAGTGATAGGGTTGAGTGTTTAGTCGATGCTCTTTGTGTTGTTTGGTAGCTGCTAAAACTTCTGTTGGGTTTGCCCCTGGCTGGAGTTGAAAAGTCGCTTGGGTGACGATGCGATCGCTTCCTTGGAGGATAGAGGTGCGGTAGCTGTAGCTCAACTGTTCGCGGGTGAGAGTTTCCACAGTTCCATTCGGTAAAAGTACTTGAGCACTTACTAATATATCTGCGATACAACTATTGTGTGCCCCTGCATTCATCACTATGGCACCCCCAATAGTTCCAGGAATACCAACAGCCCACTCAAATCCTTGCCATCCCCGCTCTGCTACCTGCCATGCTAGGCTTGGAATTGGGTCTCCTGCAGCGACAGTTAACTGACCTGTTTCTAAGTCAAAATGGCTATGGCGCAAATGACGAGTCACAATCACTAAACCTGGTATCCCACAATCACTGACGAGCAAGTTAGATCCTGCTCCTAGTATTGTGACTGGTAAATTATGTGTTCTCGCATACTGAATACTGGCTTGCAGAGCTTCTAAGTTTCGAGGGGCAACACACCACTCAGCAGGTCCACCGACTCTGTATGAAGTATACGCTGCAAGCGTTACTTGAGATTTAATAACACAATCAGTACCAAGTAAATAAATTTCTTTACTTTCGATGGAATTATTAGATGTTATTAGCCTGCTATTTGTCATACCAGAAACTTTGCAGACATTTGCTACTGCCTGGGATATTGTCATATCTTTTAGAATGCGCTGAGTTTAGATGTTTGTATGCCGTAAAAATACGACACCAATGAGAAGCCATGTAACTATTGCTAAACGGACACTATGCGAATAAGGGAAACCAACTTATACGAAAGTTGTACTCCCTGTCTGGGGGTAAAAAACTTTCCTTAAGAAGTTGCCTTAGCTGGTGGACATTGTGTCGCCATGACTTCGGGAATCACTTGATTAATATTCCCAGCTCCGAGAAACAGCGCCAAGTCTCCATAATGCAGAGTTTGCTGTAAGTATTCGCAGACTGAGGCTAAAGTTGGTTGATACATTACCTGCGGGTGCTGTTTAGCTACCTCACTTGCAAGTTTTTCACCACTGACTTGCCCCAAGTTTGGCTCGCCTGCACTGTAAATGTCAGTGAGGATAACTAAATCAGCATGACTAAACGATTGAGCAAATTCTTCCAAAAAGGTAAGCGTGCGGCTATAGCGATGGGGCTGGAAGATCGCAACTACTCTGTGTCCTGGTCTTGCCTGTAAGCGTGCAGCAGCAAGAGTAGCACGAATTTCACTCGGGTGATGGGCGTAATCATCAATAAAAGTGATGCCATTAACTTCACCCCGGAATTCAAAACGGCGTCTTGCGCCTTCAAAGGTCGCAAGACCCTTAGCTATTTCTGCAAATTTTAAGCCCAAGATCCGACCAACCGCCACTGCGGCTAGAGCATTACTGAGGTTGTGCTTACTGAGTAAGCGCAAGTTCAACACACCCAAAGCCTTGCTCCTTTCCCATACAAGAGCTGTGGTACCATCGGCTTTATAGTCCACGTTGCTGACAGTGTAGTCAGCACCAGTTTCAGGATTTAGGCTATAGCTAATCGTTGGTTGTAGGCGATCGCGTACAGTCGTGCAATCAATGCTGCCTACCAAAGTTTTACAGCCTTTTGCAAATGTCTGAAAAGTTTCCACCACTTCCTCTAATGTGTCGTAGTGGTCGGGATGGTCTAATTCTATGTTAGTGATAATACCTATTTCTGGGCTATGTTTAACCAGAGAACCATCTGATTCATCTGCTTCTGCTACTAAATACTGACTTTGCCCCAGTCGGGCATTGCCTTCCCAAGCATTCACTTCTCCACCGACTAAAATAGTTGGATCAAGACCTGCTTCGAGTAGCATATAACCAATCATGCTACTTGTTGTCGTTTTTCCGTGGGTTCCTGCGACAGCAATACTATTATATTGAGTAATCAATGCTGCCAGTACATCAGACCGATGAAAAATTGGGCAACCTAATTCTAATGCTGCTTTGTACTCTAAATTAGTTGTGTTAATGGCTGTTGAACAAATAACTTGAGGTAATTTTGCTTTCGAGAAAGTAGATAGTTCTTCTTGAGTGTTTAATACTACTCCAGTCGGGTGACAATGAGGACGAAAGAATTCGAGATTGCTTGCCTCTTGTTTACCAAAAATATGAGTTCCGATTAATTCTAAACGTCGAGTAATATGGTTTGGACGAAGATCTGAACCAGATACTGGCAGATGACGCTTTGCTAGCACATATGCTAAAGCAGACATGCCTATGCCGCCAATACCAATGAAATGAAATGGTCTACCGCAAAACTCTACTGTATCTTTCATTGATTTATCCTCTATCACCACACCACACAATCATCCTAAATGACACGCGTATCATAACAGGAATTCGATTTTTACTGATACTGCCTTTGTACCACCATTTTTATAACCGATAAGTTGTTTTTTTCACGATTATTTTTCTCATTCCAATCGATTTTACCCTTGTTAGTCATTTTTTCTCTTTATTAACAGATATTATGATTATTCTGAAACTTTATGCTCAATCGGGAAACTCCTCGTTGTAATTGTAAATATATGTTTTTAGCTGCCGATCTCAAATTTGCTATAATTATGAGCTGGTAAATAAAGCCTTTTAAAATTGAAGAAAGCTTGAGAGTTAGTGGATACACCAATTGGCAATTATTTGAGGTACTTTTGCTCCAGTTCCTAATGTACACGTGCTTCTAGCCAAGACAGCTTTGGACGGAACTCTTTTAGAACGAGTCGTTTGGGTGTCTTCACAAAATTTTTCTCAGAAATATATATAGTGGAACGACTTATTGCAGACAACCTGGGATTGACTGTATCACTCGTTTTTGAAAAGTCGTTCTGGCATTCCTTATACTATTGACACCCTGATTGCCTTGCTGGCTACTTATCCCAATACTCACTGGTACTAGATTCTTGGTGATAGAACATTTCAAGCCTTACCTCATTGGTACGGTGGACAAGAATTAGGACAATTGTGTGATTGGTTAATTGCACCCAGACTCCTAGGCTGTGAGAACATAGCTTAAGGTAGGTTAATGTGCAAGTGAGGCAGCGCGGACGCCACATGCCTAGGTCGGGAAACCCTCCTGCAGCAGTGGCTCGTCTAGGGGGTTTCCACGCCAGGTGCTACAACGGGGGGAACCCCAACGCCCTTCGGGAACGCCCGTCGCCTACGGAGGGAGACCCTCCTGCAGCGCTGGTCTCACCAGATACCTACGGAGGGAGACCCTCATCAAGTACTGGCTCCCTCCGGGTTCGCCAGTCGCCTACGGAGGGAGACCCTCCTGCAGCGCTGGACTCACCGCAACGCACTGGCTCCCCATGTTAGCGAAGCGAGCCGTAGGCTGCGACTGGCGTTAGCGCAGCGAGACCGGAGGTCTTCCCCCGAAGGGGTAAGTACAACTCAATGGAGTAGACGAATATTTTAGCATACATTGGTACTTTTTGCATGACATTATAGTGAAATTTTAGTGAAGTCTTATTCATAAACTTTGCCATGATTGCCAATCAATTCCCTATTTAGTTCCACCAAGGAGTTAGGGCTTATATTGACAACCACAACCTGTATACAAACAGGTAGGAAGAAAATATTTATTTTTTTTATAATGTAAAGCTTTATAGTTATAAATACTCCCCCTTTGCGGTATGATCGGGGTCATGAGTAGCTTTTGTTAAGTATAAGTAGACAGAGGGCAAGACGCTGTGATTAGAGTTGCAATTAACGGTTTCGGGCGCATCGGGCGTAACTTTGCACGTTGCTGGGTAGGGAGAGAAAATAGCAATCTCGAACTTGTCGCTATCAATGACACATCCGACCCTAGAACCAATGCTCATCTGCTGAAGTATGACTCGATGCTAGGGAAGTTAAATGGTGTTGACATTTCTGCCGATGATAACTCAATTACCGTTAACGGTAAGACTATTAAGTGTGTCTCCGACCGCAACCCAGAAAACTTGCCCTGGAAAGAGTGGGAAATTGATCTAGTTATCGAAGCAACAGGGGTTTTCACTTCCAGAGAAGGGGCGACAAAACATCTTAATGGTGGTGCAAAGAAAGTTCTCATCACCGCCCCAGGGAAAAACGAAGATGGGACTTTTGTGATTGGCGTGAATCATCACGATTACGACCACCAAAAGCACAACATTATCAGTAACGCTAGCTGTACCACTAACTGCTTGGCTCCCATCGCGAAGGTGTTGCACGAGAAATTCGGCATCATCAAAGGTACTATGACCACCACTCACAGCTACACTGGTGACCAACGCTTACTAGACGCCTCTCACCGTGATGTCAGGCGGGCACGTGCTGCAGCCGTCAACATTGTGCCTACCTCCACAGGTGCGGCGAAAGCTGTAGCGCTGGTTCTACCAGACCTCAAAGGTAAGCTGAATGGCGTGGCGTTGCGCGTACCCACCCCTAACGTTTCCATGGTGGACTTTGTGATTCAGGTTGAAAGGCCTACTATTGCCGAAGAAGTCAACCAAGCCCTCAAAGACGCTTCCGAAGGTCAACTCAAAGGCATTTTGGATTACAGCGATCTCCCCCTGGTATCATCTGATTATCGAGGTACTGATGCTTCTTCGATTATTGATGCTAACTTGACTTTTGTTATGGGCGGCGACTTAGTGAAAGTCATGGCTTGGTATGACAACGAGTGGGGTTACAGCCAGCGAGTCACTGACTTGGCAGAGTTAGTAGCCGAAAAATGGACTAACTAGTCATTTGTCATTTGCATAAGACAAATAACTAGCAGCTAACGATGAAAATGTTGAAACCCTCGATCAAGATTGAGAACTTGGTCGGGGTATTCTTTTGTTTGGTCATGCAAAATGACTGTTGATCCATCTGTGATTTTTCCCACAATAGCCGCGCCCTCACCAAGCTGTTGCACAAAAGTATATGCTTGCTCTTTTGGCAAGCACAGCACAAGCTCAAAGTCTTCGCCACCGTATAAGGCATATTCTAGGGCTTGTTCTTGTGTCAGCCAATGATCGAACTGTGTTGGTAAAGGAATTTGAGTGCGTTCAATAACAGCACCAACACCACTGGCGCGGCAAATTTGCACCACAGCATCTGCCAAGCCGTCGCTACTGTCCATACCAGCGACAAAAGGGGTATGAGAGTCTAGAATTTCCCATAGAATTGGTAAGACATCTAATCGGGGTTTGGGTCTTTGGTGTGCCTGAATTAATATTGTGCGATCGCTCTGACTCAGATTTTCCCCAAAATCAGGATGCAGCAGCAATTGTAAGCCAGCAGCACTAGCCCCGTGAACACCTGTGACAACTATGGCATCTCCCACTTTAGCTTGGTTACGGCGAATAACACCTGAGGGGTCAACTTGACCAAAAGCGGAAATGGCTATCGTAGTTGTGGGCGATCGCACAATATCACCACCAACAATTGACGTATTGTACTTTTGCAGGCATTGGGTCATTCCCTGGTACAATTGTTCCACCCAACTGACAGTAACCTCGCCAGGGAGTCCTAGTCCGACAGTAATTCCTAAGGGAGTTGCACCCATTGCTGCTATATCTGATAAGTTAGCAGCAACGGCACGCCAACCAGCATCTTCACCAGAAGTAGTCAGTTCACTGAAATGGACACCATCAACCAACACATCAGTTGTGACTACCAAAGATTGTCCTGGTTCAGTAGAAAGCACAGCCGCATCATCTCCGATAATTTCTGGAGGACAAAAGCGCTGCAATCTTTCTAAAAGACCTTGCTCTCCAATATCTTGAACTCGCAAAGAGGATAATTCATTGTTCACAGTTACTTTTCTGCTTTGGACTATTTTTTGATGCTTTGCAAAAATCCTGTTTAAAGCTATTAGGACTTACGCACGAGTTACTAATGAACTTGAGTGTGAAATTGCTTCCTTACGTCGCAACGGCTGCAACTACGTTATTTTTGCGTAAGTCCTAGCTATTTCAATCCACTGATGCATGCAGATAGATTAGAGAATTTATCTGGTGTGTATTTGTGGTCTTATATTCAAAAAATTTACTTTTGTAGGAAATGCACAGAAACGACTCGTGATAATTTTTCTTATAAAAACTTTGCAATTCTCTCAACAGCAGTTTCCAATACTGGTGTATCATGCACTAAGGCAAAGCGGACATATCCTTCTCCAGATTTACCAAAGCCTGCACCTGGTGAGGCAGCTATGCCTGTTTTTTCTACAAGCTGAGTACAAAAGCCGATAGAATCTTGACTCCACCGTTCTGGTAACTTTGCCCAGATATACATTGTTGCCTTGGGCGTGGGGACATACCAACCAATACGGTGTAAAGCGCTGACAAAGGTATCTCGGCGTTGGCGCAAGGTGTTAACAGAGGTTTTGACCCCAGTCTGTGGACCAGTCAGGGCAGCAACAGCACCGTTCAAAATTCCCCGATACTGATTAAAATCAACTGCTGCTTTTATCTGGCGTAAAGCATTAATTAACTGGGCATTACCGATGGCGTAGCCAATACGGAAGCCGCCCATGTTGTATGACTTGGAAAGGGTGAAAAACTCAATTGAGACGCTTTTGTCTGGATCCGCTTGTAGAATTGAGGGAGCAAGGGATTTGCCCCAATTCTCGGTTCCTAGTTCTGAGTCGTTACTTTCCTCAAAGACCAAATCTACGTAGGGGAAATCGTGGACTAGGACAATATTGTGTTCCTGACAAAAACTAACTGCTTCTTTAAAGAAGGATAGCGGTGCGATCGCCGCAGTTGGATTATGAGGGTAGCTTAAGACCATCATCCGCGACTGTGCTAATACAGGTGTAGGAATATCTGTAAACACAGGTAGAAACCCGTTTTCTGCCCGTATTGGCATTGGGTAAATTTGACCATTTGCCAAGTGTACTCCTCCCGCGTGGGAGGGGTAACCCGGATCAAGCAATAGAGCAAAATCTCCTGGATTGAGGACAGCTAAAGGCAAATGTGCTGTACCTTCTTGGGAGCCAATGAGGGGCAGTACCTCTGTTTCTGGATTGACGGGAATACCAAATCTTTCAATATACCAGCTTGCGACTGCTTGGCGAAAAACTTGAGTGCCGTGAAATAGTAAGTAGCCGTGGGTACTTGGGTTGTGTAAAGATTGGGCGATCGCCTCGATGACGTGCGCCTCAGCGGATAGGTCCGAAGACCCCAGCGACAAATCTATTAACTCTTGTCCATAAGCCAAAGCTTTTGTTTTGGCTTTGTCCATATCAGCAAATACATTTGATTGCAGGGGTTGTATACGTTTAGCAAACTGCATTTTTCGTCCTTTGTCGTGACATACTCCTGCACTGACTGCAAGCAGTACAGTGTAGGCATCTCAACCAATCCAGCTATTGCTTCGGAGGCGTTGAGCTTTGTTTTGAGTCCACGAAATGCCCTACCGCAGACTATCCAAATCTTACCTTGTACGCTACAAATTTTACTGCCCTGGATGAGATGCACAGCTTTTCGCACTATCGGACAAACCCGGAGGTGATTTGTATTAATCAAGATGTGCCTACTTACTTCGTTTGCTGTGCAACGGAGTCGCTTACCAATGATCGCAGTGCCACTGGACAGAGGCTTATCAGACACCGATAAGGGTGAAGTTAACCAAGACAATTCTACCAAAAAACGCAAAAATCGCCTATTCGTCGTCCACCCCATCACTGATCTGATTAAAATCAAATATTGCTCAAGGCGGGGGTCTAACACGAAAAAGGGACAAAATGCGTCGGGTGGGACTCCTTATCGCCCCAAAATTCATCCCAACACTTACCACGAAGTGGAAGTGTGGGGCTTCTTTTGGTTCCAGCTAAGTCAATTGTCTTTAGTCCTTGGTCAATAGCAAGGGACTAAGGACTCAGGACTAACGACAAATGACTAATTGAGATGAGAATCTAAGAGGCTGAGTAATTTGTCTTTGCTGATGACTCCCTCAGTGGATGCCAAAAGTTTGTCTCCTTGAAGAAGTCTGAAAGCTGGTACACCTTCGACCTGGTACTGCTTGACTGCAACTGGGTTAGGATCAACTTCCATTTTTACCACTTTCAGGCGATCGCTGTAGGTGGTAGCTGCGGAGTTTACCAGTGGCGACATCAATTGACAAGGTCCACACCAGGAAGCCCAAAAATAAATTAATACAGGCTTATTGGCTTTCAACACTTCCGTTTCAAACTCAGCATCAGTTATGGTTACAACACTGCTGCTCATTGCACTCTCCAGCAATACCCATTAATCATAACTTGCCCACAGACTACTCTATCTCAATCTGAGGACATTTACATACTCTGTTATTTATCCGTTGCCAACCTTGCGGTCTTGAGGCAATGTATCAAAAACCTTGATAAACTCTTTGTCAAAAACACAAAAGAATATCAAGGTTTCTCTTGAAAGTAGTATAAATCCGCTTGTGATGAACCCAACACAAAGCGCTTGTCAGTGTAAAAATTACATTTGATCCAATTGCTTGCGTAGCGAATCCAACTCAGCATCAACCACTTCATTTTTATTTGATTTTGGAGGAGTGGTTTGTTCCGGTAGTTGGGGTTGATTTGGTGAACCTCCGGGTAAAGACATTTGCGATTTCAAAGCTGCCAATTCATCATCAACATCGCTAGCTTCCAAAGATGCGAATTGGTTTTCTAGATCTGCACCTGCCAACTCAGCTGCTGACTGAGCACGGGCTTCTTGTGTCAAAACTTTTTCTTCCATGCGTTCAAAAGCAGCCATAGCACTGCTGGTATTCATACCACGCACCATGCCTTGAAGTTGCTCTTGAGCTTTTGCAGCCGTAATCCGTGCTCTGAGCATTTCTTTCTTGGTCTTTGCCTCAGAAATTTTGCTTTCCAGTTGGATTAAGTTGCGCTTGAGAGTCTCAACCTGAACAGTTTGCTGATCTAGACTGGCTTTGAGTGCATTTGATGTGTCAGTAAAAGTTTTTTTACGCTCCAGTGCTTGCCTTGCTAAGTTTTCTTCACCTTTTTGCAGTGCTAGTTGAGCGTTGCGCTGCCACTTATTGATTTCGTTCTGAGCATCATTGTACTGTTTCTCAGTCCGTTTTTGGGCTGCTATTGCCTGAGCGACGCCCTGTTTTAGCTGTACCAAGTCTTCCTGCATTTCTAAGACGGCTTGTTCCAGCATTTTTTCTGGATCTTCGGCTTTACTGACTAGGTCGTTCAGGTTGGCACTGACGACTCGTTTCATGCGATCAAATAATCCCATAACTTTGTTTTTCCTCTTGTGATTTACGCGCCTAGTTGGGTAGTTAGGTTTTTTACTATTTCATAGCTACTTATTTCAATGTAATCGTTCCGGTTTGGATTGGCGCTGACGAAAGTGTTCTTATTTTTTAAGATAAGCTGCAAGTTAGATCATTGCCCAATCTTCATCAGTCTGGAGTTTTAGGTAGCTGTTGTCTTTTTTGTGATTCAGTAGAAAGCTGCTTTTGCAGTGCTGCTAGTTCTGCATCAACATCACCAGCCTGTTCCAAAGAAGTAAATTGCTGATCCAAAGCATCTGTACTCGTTGTGGAAATAGCTTCTGTTTGAGCTTCTAGCTGCAAAACTTTTTCTTCCATACGCTCAAAAGCTTTGATGCCATCTAAGCTAGAACTTGTGCCCAACATTTCTTGAAGTTTGTATGACGCTTCAGCAGAACGGGCGCGAGCAATGTACATATCTTTTTTTGTTTTTGCTTCGGCAATTTTTAGCTCTAAGGTGCGCATATCTTTTTTGATTCTAGCCACAACAGTACTTTGTTCGTCTATCTGAGTGGCAAGAGCTTCACCCGTTTGTTGATATGCTCGCCGTTTGGTAAGAGCTTCCCGTGCTAAAGATTCGTTACCTTGTTGCAGTGCTAGTTGAGCACGGCGATACCATTCTTCTGCTATAGACTGGGCATTAGCCATTTGTCGTTCTGTGCGCTTTTGGGTGGCGATCGCTTGGGCTATCCCTTGTCGCAATTGCATTAAATTCTCCTGCATCTGTTGGACAGTTTGTTCCAGAATTTTTTCTGGATCTTCTGCACGCACAGTTAAACTATTGAAATTAGCGCGAATCACCCGCATGATACGGTCAATTAGTCCCATGTTCTACCCTCGATTCATTTTTCAATAGGGGTGTAAGGGTTAACACTCGTCAGTTATCAAGCAAGCACAGTATCAGTTAATCTCCACAAAGGAAACGATTTACTATAGTCTTTACGAATGAATTACCTTGCTCACACCTTTTTTTGTAACTGATAACTGTTCACCCTATGGCTAACGCCACGCCTTACGGCTATCGGGTTCGCCCTATGGCTAACGCCACGCCTTACGGCTATCGGGGAGAACCTCCGGTTCCGCTGCGAAGAGCGCAGTCGCCTAGGTCGGGAGAGCCGTCATTCGCGCTGTCTCACCAGATGCCTCTGTCGGGAAACCCTCATCAAGCACGCTTACTCACTGTTCACTGTTGAGTGATAACTCTTATTCCATATCCCCTTTTAGGGCTGCGTCAACTATCTTAAGGCTGCTGAATCTTGGCATTAATGCCTTGTGCTTGTAATTCTTTGAGGAGTGATTGTGCTTCCTCTTTTTTCTTGAGGGCACCTAGATAAATAATTTTACCGTCGGGTGATAAGTAAGCATCGCGAACAACTTGCCGTGCAGATGCAAAAGCGCGATCGCCTTGGTTGTCAATAATCACATGATAAAATCCATCTGCTGACGGTTTGATTTCTGTATCCGGCTTTTGGGAAGTTGTTGCTTTTGAGTTGGGCGTAGAGTTCTGTCCAAGGTTAGGTATGGGTGTGAAAGTTGGTTGAGCTACATTTTTCACATTTTTGTTACTTTCTGGCGTCTTTTGGGCCGTTTTAGGCGTTTTTTGCGGAAATAATCGATTAAAAGTAATTTGTGGCAAGCTCTGGAAATTGAAGACGATGTAGCCCAGCGTCAAACTTCCTAAGAATAGTAGTAACATCGAGCCAATGCCCAAGGGAGATAGCAGACTGTTCTTAGAATTCTTTGGTGCTTGAGTCTTTGGTTCATCTTCTACTAAACTTCTCAGTAGCGCTTCAGACGATTCCAAGTAGTCATTTGGTTCTTTGCTTGTATTTTGTTGTGAGTTTGAAACATTTTCCCTCTGACTCTGACTTGGTTCCTGGATTTGTGTATGTACGACAAGGGCATTTGACGCTCTTGAGATTTGTGCTTCGGCAGAGTTGCTTGGAATTGAATCTACATTCGATTGTAGATGTTGTGTCTTTGACGAAGCTGACGTCTGCGGCTGGGAGGTTTCTGGTAGTAACAAAGCATCGAATATTGTATCTGATGCACTCACCTGATCTTGAGTTTGTACTGGAGGTTTGGGTGGGTTAATTTTCGTTTCAGGAAGAATAGATTCCTCCTGAAGGAAAGTATTTGGGGTATGTGTTTTTCCTATTGTCAACCCATATTTCCGGAAACTCTCTTTGAGATTATCCTCTGCTGATAATTTTGTATTGCCCCCTGTCGCACTCATAGAAGTGAACGGTTGAAGTTTACTGCTGGGGGAAAGGCTTGCACGGGATTGGCTTGGGATTCTGTATCCAATTCGTGTACGTCGGTATCGAGCTAACTCTTGATCTAGTTGGACTTCCAAACTCGCCAGTGCTGCTGCTAGTGGTGGTTTCAACCCTGTTGTTTTAGAAGATTGAGCACCCGACGACGTATCTATTAGGGGATTTTGACTCATTGCCTATCTGCCTCAAACCTGGAGTGTGGGATTCATTGAAAAATATATTTTTGCCAATCAAGCGCGATAAATATCATATAGCAGTCCGATTTTAGTTGTGAAACAAGTGTTGGGGTTGTCGAGTGTTCTTCATGAAAAATTTCACTAATCATTTAGGATTGCTATAAATATATTTCACAGCTGTGCTGTAGTTTTTGCGAAGGTTAGGTAAATTTCGTTGAAATCAATTAATGATATTTTAGAGGTTTTGGCAGTTCAAGCTGAATGGCAAGAGCAGCCATTTCAACGTTTGCTCACGTGTTGGGCTGAAATTGTAGGAGGTGTAGTAGCTACTCACACTAAACCGTTGTCGCTCGATCGCGATGTTTTGCGGGTGGCAACTTCGAGTGCAGCTTGGGCACAGAACCTAACTTTTGAGCGCCAGCGCTTAATTTTAAAGTTGAATCAAAAACTCTCAATAGGTTTGAAGGATATTCATTTTTCTACAGCTCGATGGCAGCGTCCTCAAAACACTCCCAAGGAAGAACAAACAATCTCGCCTCAAGAACATCCCAGTTACGTGGGTGATGCGATGAGTAGAAACGATGATATGACGCCTAAAGCTAAGGATCCCAATGCTGCTTTCCAAAATTGGGCTAGAACAGTGCAAGGGCGATCGCACGATTTACCCCTTTGTCCACTCTGCCATTGTCCCACTCCACCGGGCGAACTTCAGCGGTGGGGTGTCTGTTCTGTGTGTGCTGCTAAACAATCTTCAAAGTCCTCCTGAGCATTTAAACAAAAAAGTCACTAATCGGTGAATTCAGAACTGTTGGAATTCTTTCAAGAAACACGCTTGACGCTTAACGCTTAACGCTTAACAGCGAAAGAGTGTTTCTTTCATTCGTAGCGGGTGGTGCGCCGTCTGTGGGACTGATCCTAAGTTGTTTCTCGATTCTTTTTCTACTTTCGTTAATCCTACTCATATCAGGACTAATGGCTTAGCATTGTGCAGTGAGATTTTTCTGATATATCTCTCAAAATAGTTTTGTGATCATGTGATGAATTGCTCCAAACCACTATAGCAATCCATTTGAGTTGTGAACAGTTCGTTTGGGCGGTTGAGTGTTGAGTGTTGACAATCAACACTCAACAGTCTTAACTCAATATTCACAAATCATTTAGGACTGCTATATATTTTTTTCAATCACTTCATCTTCCTAAAGAAATAATATATCATTTTTGAGATTTCATCTTAGTGACGACTCAATCATGTCAGTTCTTCCTAAAGATACAGTTAATTGCATCTGAAAAAGTGTCCCCAAAGGCTGAAGTTCAAAGGTGGCTCACATCGTTATATTCATAAGTAGCTTTGATCCCCAATCATTTTCAGCTAAAACCGAGTATGCTTAATCCATCGCAATTAATGTATCACTTTGTTAACAAAAAAGTTGAAAAAGATAACACAAATCTAAAAAGATTATAAAGTTAATCTTTTCGTTGGGATCGCTATAACCTAGTTAACGCAAGGGTTGTAGCCAAAAGCCACATTCTATGTGTTGATGCAAAATAAAGGAACAAAAGTAGCCCGAAAACGGCACTAAAGGCATTAAATATGAAACAGATAAAATCATTGACTTCTGCCTGTAAACATTGTCGTTATTACGATATAGAGGGACGTCGCGGCGGATTCTGCCAACAGTTAGGAGCACCAGTTCGAGGAAATTGGAAGGCTTGTTCTTTGGCGCTCCCAGCGTTCACTCCTTCTTGGGAAAATTTAGAAGATGTTTGGAGTTTGCCAGATGCAACATTAGTCTTGGCTTCAGGTTTAAACAACCCAGCCCTTGATCCCGTTGAGGAAACGGCCGCTCCCTGCTCTTTTGAAAAGGCGAAAGCTGAGGCTGTACTAATATAGCTTTCTTTTGCCAAAACAGAAAAAGTCAAATTGTAGAAGTACCCTTTTAGTGCTGTTTTGGGCGAATTGGTTCACACCTGTTTTTGTAGAAGACAAATAAGACCTAGATCGTATAAAGCGCGAATATTTCAGAGTTTACTTTGTGGAAGTGACATACATAGGGTAAAAAACTGAAAGCGAGAATTTGGACAAAGTTGGATAATTTGATAAATTTCAAAAACAAAATTCGCTTTTAACATCTATAGGTCTTGAAAAGACTTTAACACTTAAAAAATCGCGCCTTTTATCAAAGGTGCGATTTTTGCGACTTTTTGTATTTTTAGGGGAGCCAGGGATATTGATGAAAGTTAGGTGGACGCTTTTCTAGAAAAGCTTGTTTTCCTTCTCGTCCTTCTTCTGTCATGTAATAGAGTAAGGTGGCATTGCCTGCTAATTCTTGCAAACCAGCTTGTCCATCACAGTCAGCGTTAAATGCTGCTTTGAGACAACGAATGGCGATGGGACTTTTTTCTAAAATCTCTCGCGCCCACTGGATACCTTCAGCTTCAAGTTGTTCTATCCCAACAACGCAATTGACTAAACCCATTTCTAGTGCTTGCTGTGCATTGTACTGTCGGCAGAGAAACCAGATTTCTCGCGCCTTTTTTTGTCCAACAACGCGGGCAAGATAACTAGCACCAAAACCTCCATCGAAACTACCTACTTTCGGACCAGATTGTCCAAAAATAGCGTTATCAGCCGCAATAGTTAGATCACATATTAAGTGCAGGACGTGTCCTCCACCAATGGCATACCCAGCAACAAGGGCAATAACTACTTTTGGCATGGAACGAATCAGGCGTTGTAAGTCCAGCACGTTCAAACGTGGTACACCATCATCGTCTACATAGCCAGCGTGTCCTCGCACACTTTGATCACCTCCTGAACAGAAAGCGTACTTACCATCGGTGTGTGGGCCAGCACCAGTAAATAGGACAACGCCGATACTAGTATCTTCGCGGGCATCACAGAAAGCGTTGTACAGTTCAAAAACAGTTTTAGGACGAAAAGCATTTCTTTTGTGAGGACGGTTGATGGTAATTTTGGCAATGCCATCTGCTTTGTGATAGAGAATGTCTTCGTAGGTTTTAGCTATTTGCCAGTTAGTTTGCATGGGGAAAAAGAATCACTTGTATCAGCTTAAAGATTCTATCAGGAGCTGTCGGGAGGACTCCGCTACGATATGTAATTTCTAAAGCATCATTTCAACTGCCTTAATCTTTGCAGTTTTAACATCGTGATACATGTCATCAACCACAAGAAACCGACTCCATAACCTGCAATAATATCTGTAGGCCAATGTACTCCCAAATATAAGCGACTGATGCCAATGGCTGCGATTAAAATAATTGCTAAACAGTAAATTACTCTGGATAACTTAGGATAGTGAATTGCTAGCAAATAAGCGATAAAACCATATAGAACCATAGAACCTAGTGCATGACCACTAGGAAAACTAAAAGATTTTTCAGAAATCAACCGATGCCAAAGTTCCGGACGAGGTTTAGAAAAAAATAACTTCAGCTCTGTATTTAAAATAAATGCTCCCAAGCAAGCAAGTACAAAAACTTTTGCTTCTTCTCGGTAATGTCGCCACCAAAGTAACAAGACAGTAACTACTGCAACCGTAACCACTGTCCTAGGATTACCGATATTTGTAAGAAACAGCATCAAATTATCTAGAGTTGGATTAGCAAATTGATGTAGCCATAACAGAAAAGTCGTATCAAATGCAAAAGCTTCTCGCTCTAAAACCTCTTCAGCTAAGTTTGCTAAAACAAAAAGGATAAGTAGACAACTTATAAGTCCAACAATACCTGTTGTGGCAATTAAGGGAGCCAAACGAGGATGTATATGACGCAACCAGAAATGAGAAATTTGTCGGAGCATACTTTAATGTCATTCATCGTTAGAAGCCCCGGCCACACTTAGTCTTATCTGGTTTAGAGTTGTGAACAGAATACAGCAGACTCCAAGTATTGACATAAGGACTATAGATGAGCCGATAGTACCAAAACCGAAACCACCTTTTTCGTCTGGTTTTGTAAGAACATCCCCCAGTGTTGCACCAAATGGTCGGGTTAAGACAAACGCAATCCAAACTATAGCTCTTTAAAAATTTTATCCTTGGTTAGGCATACGCATACCTATGATATGTACGGAAACCGCCCTTTAAGCGATAAGCCGTTCGCGCAGCGTGCGCTTTGCGCATACGCTTGACGCAAAGCTTATAGCACAGAATTCTATCTTAGGATGGCGTAGCCTTACCTAAGATATGTGCCACGATGACAATAAAAGTCAATAAAGTTTCTTATGGCACAAACTGAAACTCATAACGATCAGCAAGATGACTTCTTGATCGAACCAGAAAAAGACCGACTAGGATACGCGCCCTTCGCCAAGCATTTGGCAGATAGTATTTGCAAAATGACTGTTACTGAAGGGTTTGTGATTGCAGTGTACGGTTCGTGGGGTTCCGGCAAATCGACACTGTTGAACTTTGTAGTTCATTGTCTTAAACACAAGCCTGATGAGGAGCAACCAATCGTCGTTCATTTTAATGCTTGGTTGTTTACTGGAAACCAAGACATTACAATGCGCTTTTTTGACCAATTACACAGCGTTTTAACCTCTGTAAAATATATGCCCAAAGGCTTGAGAGAGCGAATAGCCGATGTTGCTAAAGTTGTTTCTCAAGTTCCCCTCCCTTACGCTCAAGCTGGCATGGCAGTAGCAACATTATTTGACGATCAATCAAAGGAAGCTTCCGAGTTAAAAGAAGAACTCGAAAATATAGTGGTGAAGCAGGAGCGGCGAATAGTCGTTGCAATTGATGATATTGATAGGCTTCCCATAGAAGATATTAAGCAGCTATTTCGCATTTTTAAAGCAATTCCGAATTTTCGTAACGTTGTCTATCTTCTGGTTTTTGATAAAGAAGTTGTTAGCAAAGCACTTTGCGAAACTCAGGAGATATCACCAGAAGCATATTTGGAGAAAACTATTCAAGTTCCTTTTGAGTTACCTTCTCCAGATAAAACTTCACTTCGCAGGCTACTTTTTGAAAAACTTAATAGTGTTCTGATTGCAACACCAAAGGATAGCGATCTGCGCTCCGCGCAGCAGCGTTTGCGCAGCGCCCCCTTAGGGGCTAGCTATCGCCCAAAGGGCGGCTCCCTGCAGGAGCATCGCTCTAACTCGAATCAGCCGTCTGCAAAGAGAGATCTCAGCGCCGACTTGGAACAATCAGAACCTCAAGAAGTTCCTGACTTGGAGGAAGCTGATGTGGAAAATCCAGCCACAGAAGTGACTCAACTATTTGATCAAACCTATTGGAGCAATGTTTACTTTCAAGGAATAGACCACTTCATTACTAACCTTCGCGACATTGTTCATCTAACTGACACCTTAACAATGACATATCCGGTAGTGCAAGGCGAAGTGAACCCAGTAGATTTTATTGCTTTAGAATCACTACGGGTTTTTCATCCAATGGTACATAACATAATTCGCAAAAACAAAAATGCTTTTATAGAGCCAATCAATTATTCCTTAGATGAATTGAAAAATTTTCATAATTCTTGGCTGGCTCAGTTGCGAGAGCAAGATAAGCAACCTGTTCAAACTCTGCTCAGAATTCTTTTTCCTAAATTAGAACCTGTTTGGGGAAAGAGATCTAATAATGAACAAAAATTAAAGTGGCGAGAGCAACAGCGTGTATGCTGTCCAGAAATATTTCCTATCTACTTCCGTTTAACTTTACCAGAAGCTGATTTATCTAAGACTCAGATCCAAGCCATTCTTGCTTGCGCCTATGATGCCAAGGCATTTGGAGAAAAACTTATAGAACTGTCTGAGCAAATACGTCCTGATGGTACAACTCAAGTTAGGGCATTTTTAGAAAAACTTGAAGATGGCGCAATAAAAGAAATTCCTACCTCTAGCATTGCCTCAATTGTGGAAGCTTTATTTGATGTGGGAGAAGAACTGTTACGTTCGGAAGATGATTCTCATACCACAATTTTTGATTTTGGGAATGAAATTAGAATTCGTCGTATCATCTTACGGTTATTATGTCGTCTTGATCAAGCTGCACGGTTTGAAGTGTTAAAAACCTCAATGAGTCAAGGAAAAGCATTATCAATAATTACAAAAGAATTAGAAAATTTAAATGAACAACAAAGTGAGTACACCTCAGATATATTTAATCTTCAAGATGATGGGTTAATTAGCAGGCAACATCTGAAAGAACTGGAAAAAATTGTTGCTAAAAGAAAACAGGCACAAAACTCAGAATTTTCTGAAAAAGCTAGTCCTTCAGTTTCTGATAGCGATTAGGCAAGGAACACTGCCGTAAGTCCTGCACACACGCATTCTGGGGCGTAACGTGTTTGAAGGAGAAGGTGATGCTCCAGCTCTTAGCCGCCCAAAGGGCTTATCGCAATTTCTTATTTCCTAATTCTGCCTAATTTTACTGTAGGCGGAGCCTCCATGAGGGCATTTCCAAGTAGAGCATAGGAACGAGAAACTTTCTAAAGCATCATTTCAACTGCCTCAATCTTTGCAGTTTTAACATCGTGATACATGTCATCAACCACAAGAAACCGACTCCATAACCTGCAATAATATCTGTAGGCCAATGTACTCCCAAATATAAGCGACTGATGCCAATGGCTGCGATTAAAATAATTGCTAAACAGTAAATTACTCTGGATAACTTAGGATAGTGAATTGCTAGCAAATAAGCGATAAAACCATATAGAACCATAGAACCTAGTGCATGACCACTAGGAAAACTAAAAGATTTTTCAGAAATCAACCGATGCCAAAGTTCCGGACGAGGTTTAGAAAAAAATAACTTCAGCTCTGTATTTAAAATAAATGCTCCCAAGCAAGCAAGTACAAAAACTTTTGCTTCTTCTCGGTAATGTCGCCACCAAAGTAACAAGACAGTAACTACTGCAACCGTAACCACTGTCCTAGGATTACCGATATTTGTAAGAAACAGCATCAAATTATCTAGAGTTGGATTAGCAAATTGATGTAGCCATAACAGAAAAGTCGTATCAAATGCAAAAGCTTCTCGCTCTAAAACCTCTTCAGCTAAGTTTGCTAAAACAAAAAGGATAAGTAGACAACTTATAAGTCCAACAATACCAATTGTGGCAATTAAGGGAGCCAAACGAGGATGTATATAACGCAACCAGAAATGAGAAATTTGTCGGAGCATACTTTAATGTCATTCATCGTTTCAGCAAAGCCAAAAATCAGAAGGGGAAGGTTTAGCAAACCTACGATTCCGAGGATGAGAGGTGTTCCTATTATCGGGTGAATCATCTATCTGCTTAAACGCATCACTCAAGTGGCTGACGCACTTTTTTCTCCTTTCGCACGGAAAAGAATAGGACAACTGCCAGCAGGATAAAGGCGATCGCCGAAGCATAGCCCCTTGGCAGTGATAGACCGCCATCTTTGACTGGTTTGGTAAGAAAATCTCCGAAGGTGGCTCCGAAGGGTCGCGTGAAGATGAACGCGAGCCAGAATAGGGGAATATCACTCAACTTTGTTAGGTAGTGAAGCGCGATCACAACACCAATAACGCTGGCCGTCACAAATGCGCCCTGGATATAGCTCAGTCCCAAGTTGCTTGTCAGAAAGTCACCAAAAGCCGTTCCCAAACTGTTGGAGAACACGATGGCCAGCCAATAGGTGGTCTCTGCGTCTTTCCTCGTGATCGGATAAACGCTCAGATCCCGATCTCGATAGTACCAGATGGCAAGAACGCTCAGGAGACCGGCTACCAAGATGAGCGATCCCACTGCGTAGCCCAATCCGAAAGATCGATCCATCAAGTCTGAAACTTCGGTTCCGGCTGTGGTTGTCGCAATGATAGCCGCCCAATAAAGGACTGGACGATATCTGTCGGATTGAATTTGAAAAAACAGGAAAATAGCTAGGATGGCGAACGTTACGGCAAAGGCTATGTAATACCCCAGCCCAAGAGACATTGAGATGAAGTCACCTGCCGTCTCGCCAAGCGTCGTGGCAATGATCTTCATGATCCAGAAGAAAATTGTGACTTTTGCAACTTTGTTCATTTCTTTTTCACAATAAAAATCAGATTAGCAAAGTCTGGTATTTACAACTAAGAGCTAAATGGCACTAATAACGTAAGTTGCTAGTACAAGGAGTCAGAAGTCAGGAAAAAAAATACATAATCGCCAGATCACAAACAGAAAAATACCCAATGTTGAGCAGGCGATAGGTTCGCTGCAGCATAGCGGCAGATCGCGCAGGGCGCAGACGCCAAGGGAGTATCGCCAATCAGTCTTGTGAGTTGATCGGCAATGATACTGATTTCTTCTGCTTCAGGCTTAAGTAAATAACCAAACTCGTTATTATAGAAAGAAAAAGCATACTAGTCCCAACCGTACCTAAACCAAAGCCACCTTTTGAAGCTGGCTGGGATAATAAATCGCCTATAGATGCTCCAAGCGGACGAGTCAAGATGTAAGCTAACCAGAATGCTAAAACTGCATTCATATGGAAGTAATAATAACTGCTCGCTATGATTGCAATTGAAGCGCCAAATATCAGTGCTGATTCTGCATAACCCACTCTCAAAGCCTCTGCCAAAAGATCTCCTGTTGCGGTTCCCAAGGCAAACGTAAATAAAATAGCTACCCAGTAGAAAAGTTCTCTTTTAGCTGTATTTATGGAATGCATGGCTAATGTCTTTTCGTTTGAATACCAGAGCGCAAAAACTACCAACAAGGAAACACTAAAAATTACAGTAGTTGTCATCAAACTAACTCCAAGCTCGTCCACCAATCTATCAGTGATCAGTGTGCCAGTAATACTCATCAAAACAACTACAATCCAGTAACTCAATGGAATATACCGTTTCAGCCTAAACTGATTCAAAAGCACAATCAATAATATGCCGCTCATTATATAGGATGTAGCACTTAAACCAAAGTTCAGGGTTACTGACAAATAATCTGCTGCCGTTTCACCTACCGTGGTTGCGAGAATCTTTATAATCCAGAAAACAAGTGTAATCTCTGGAACCCTGTTTAACATCTTTTTCATTGTATTCCTCCTCCTTTATTAAAGTAATGAGTTATAGCTTATTGATATCAATTGAGTCACAAGAGTACCTAAAAACACTCCCATCAATAGAAGCAGAGAAAAGTTTTTTTATAACTTTATTTGGTGCAGAGTGATTGCACTATACACCCCAAAGGTCAAGAAAAAGTCAAGATTTTATCTCAAGCGGAATTTACCCTTAATAGATAGACATAAAATAGCTTAAATATCTAATCATCACTTGAGTTAAGCGTTAAGCTTTCCTTCCCTTAACCAGTAAGTTTACAACTCCTGCGCGGATTGCTATTGGTAATCATTTCCTGCTTCTTGACTAATTTGACTGTGCTACACTCCCATAGCTTTGATAATGTTCATATATAGAGGAATTCCTACAATAATGTTGAACGGAAAAGTGAGTGCTAAAGCCATAGAAATATACAAGCTGGGATTAGCTTCAGGAATTGTCATTCTCATTGCTGCAGGAACTGCTATGTAAGAAGCGCTAGCACAAAGAACAGCAAATAAAAGGGCATTACCTTGTGGTATACCAATGAGTTTCGCAATGAGGATCCCCAAAATTGCATTGGCAACAGGCATAAATACAGAAAAGATAATTAGAAAAGAACCTGTTTTTCTTATATCTAGTATTCTTCTAGCAGCTACCATTCCCATATCTAGTAGAAAAAAAGCTAGAACTCCGTAGAAGATGCTTTGAGTAAATGGTTCTAGCTTCTCCCATCCTTTATGTCCTGTTAAAATGCCAACGATAAGGCTCGCAACTAAGAGAAATACAGAACCATTTAGAAAAGCCTCTCGCAAAACTTCACTCCAAGAAAATTCACCTTTTTCTTTCTTTTGACCAAATGCTCTTACTAATACAATACCTATAATAATTGCTGGAGACTCCATCAGTGCTAAAGCAGCTACCATGTATCCATCTGAGGTAATATCAAGCACTTTAAGAAAAGACTGTGCAGTAATAAAGGTGACAGCACTGATGGATCCATAAGTTGCTGCAATAGCCCCAGCATTATACGCATCAAGTTTTGTTTTTAAAATAAAAAAGGAGTAGATAGGAACCGCACAAGCCATCAAGATAGCTGCTATCAATGTCAACGCTACTTGTGGATTAATTCCGCTCTCATTAAGTTCATATCCTCCCTTAAACCCAATTGCAAGTAGCAAGTAAAGAGAAAATAGTTTTGGTAAAGGTTGGGGAATATCTAAATCGGATTTCAGAGAAATTGCCAGCATTCCTACAAAGAAAAAGAGCACTGGCGGATTCAATATGTTCGATAAGATAAGGCTGGAATTCATTTCTACTAACCCTGATTTTTTTGAAGAGAAGTGGGAATGACAATAGGCATCAGGCAATTTAAGTAAATCAGTGTTACAAAATAAACTGGAATTTAGACTAAATTCTGTTTCTTAGGCTACAACCCTTGTATAGCAAGCATTTTAGATTTTGGAATCCGAAAGCGGTGATAAATTGGGAAAGGCAGTCTGGATAAGGGTTTTGCGGTTTGAAAGCCAAAATTAGTCTAGTTCCCGGTGCAAAACTAAATTTCCAAAAAATAAGGGTACGAATTTAAGATGTTTCCAGGAACCAAAACCTTGGTTTTTATGCTTGATAGAATCAGCCTTCTGAGTTTCGCACCGGGAACTAGTCTAAACTCCAAAATAAAGCTATAGGAGTCCTATTTGATTTTTGAATTCGCTACTTACCATCATTATTGCTTTCACCATCCCCATCATTGCCTTTCTGAACTTGAATGCTACTCTTGGGGCGAGTAGCTTCATTCTTCTCATCTTCTTGATTGGCATTTTCAGTGTAGAGAACCTTACCATTACCAGCATCAACTTTAATATCTTGCTGAGCAATTTCTACAGCATAAACTAAATTTCCATTTTCATTTTCGAGTTTGACGCTGCTAGCTTTACCTCCTACAGATGTTTCAGCTGCTTGCTGTGCTTGTTGTGCTGTAATTTTAGCTAGAGGTTGTAATTTAGTTGCTTCTTGCTGTTCTTGTGCATCGTCGTTGGTTTCACCATCGCCATCACTAGCTTGCGCAACTTGGATAACGCTGTGATGCTGACGCACAATTGCTACTGGAGATTGTAGTTGTTTTGCAGACACAACTCGCGATAATCCAGCAAGTCCCAAAGTACCAAAAAAAGCTGTTGCCAAAATGATTATTGTTGAACTTTTCATAGTTGTAAAATACCTTTCATTCTGGGTTTGTCTTTTCACGATACGTAATCAAAGTTCAGAAATAGTCAAGATTAGCTTGAGTTCACGAAATTCAATCTCAAATAGTGAAATCAAGTGACGATTAGATATTTCGGCTATTTTATGTCCATCTATTAAGGGTAAATTCCGCTTGAGATAAAATCTTGACTTTTTCTTGACCTTTGGTGTGTATAGTGCAATCACTATGAACTCCAGCTCTGAAAAAAACTTTTCTCTGGTTCTATTGATGGGAGTGTTTTTAGGTACTATTGTGACTCAATTGATATCAATAAGCTATAGGACTCGTATTTGATTTTTGACGAAGCTAGGTACACTTTTATTGCTTCTTCCCTAAGCGTTCCCTGTCTGTACGAGTGATTCACGCTCATCAAACCGGATTCCTATAGATGGGGATTGTTGAAGACAACTTTTACAATTCCTATTTTGTAGAATCTGGATAATCAGAACGAAATAGATGTGAAACAATTTGAAGAGATTACGTGAACAATAAGCGTCCACCTGGTTTAGTAGCAATTGTCATTTATAAAACTTTTGTTGCTTCACTCCTAGCTGTTACTTCTATCGCCTTGCTATTAGCACTAAAAAATTACCCAAACTTAGCTGCCTTTTCTGACTTTCGTGTTTTAGAAATAAAACTAACAATGATAGAATGGCTCATCAATAAATTTTTAAGTGTTAGTCCGATTCAACTAGGATTTAGCGGAATAACTCTTGGAGTCTATGCTATTATAACGGGAATAGAAGCAGTTGGTTTGTGGTATGAAAAACGTTGGGCTAAACTATTAGTGCTGGGACTAGTTGGCATTAGCATACCTCCAGAAATATTTGAGTTAATTAAAGGAATAACAATATTAAAGCTCATAGTATTTCTAGTAAATGTAGCTATATTTTGGTATTTGCTGGTTCATTTTCATAAGCATAAAAGGTAATGTTTATCAAGTCTTGATCATCAAGAAGCTGGTAAGCGTACTGTAAAACAACTACCAACTCCTAATTGACTCGTGACAGTAATCAATCCACCATGATTTTGAGCTATGGCTTGTGCGATCGCCAATCCCAAGCCAGAACCACCTCCCCAATAAGAACGAGACTGATCTGCTCGCCAAAAGCGCTCAAAAACCTTGTCGATATGTTCTGGCGCAATTCCCACACCTGTGTCTTGCACGTTCACATAAAGCTGGGAAGCGACACGACTAGTTTTGATTTCAACTACGCCGGATGATGGTGTGTAATAAAGGGCGTTTTCAATTAAATTAGTAAATAGCCGTGTTAGTTGAACTGAATCACCCATCAGGTAAAGATTTTCGCTCAACTGAGATATCAAGTTAATTTGCTTGGCTTGAGCTTGAGGTTTATACAGCTGTACTAAGTTCTCTAAAATAGACATTAAATTGAGAGTCTCCCAATTCTGATTCGGAACTTTATCGGTACGTGCTAACAATAGTAAGTCTTCTGTAAGGCGAGTCATCTGGTTAGTAGCGCTGGCGATCGCCTGAAACTTTTCTACCTCTTTTGCTCCTATTTCTTCTGGATATAACAGTGCCAAATCAGCATTAATTTTAATTGCCATTAACGGACTGCGTAGTTCGTGGGAAGCATCAGCAGTAAACTGTTTGAGCCTTTGAAAACTCTCCTCAATTGGCTGCATCGCTTGACGAGTTAGTAAAATTCCCGCAACTCCACTCAGAACCAAAGTTATAATAATTCCACCGCCTAATCCCCAGTTCAATTTTTCGAGCGTTTCCTCAAATTCTTCTAGGGATTGACTTACTCTGATATACCCAACTAGTTGACCATTATCGCTACCAATAATTGGTATAGTCACTGCTTGAATAGGAACTTTATCAGTCTGAATTTGCACCATTTTGCTTGGCGACAAGGGTAAAGTTAAGACAGTTTCTCCTTGTTTGGCGATCAAATTTCCTTGAATATCAAACCACTGCAATGCCTGATGACGAGTTATTAAGTCTTGTGGACGAAAGTCACTTTCTACTGTTAGGTGACCTTTTTCAAACTCTGCATTTGCAGCCGCACTTTGTCCTATGACTATGAGTCTATCTGTTGTTTGTTGAGTCAGACTGCGAGTGAAAACAACCCGGACTGCTAGAGCAAATATTGCCAGCAGCGATGCAAACACCACTAAGTTAGACAACAACAACCGATAACGAATTTTTTGAAACACATTCTTATTATTATCAAATTATCAGTTACTAGCAGAGAGGTTTGCTGCTACAAATGCTAAAAACTAACCAATGATTTCACTTGTGACCGAGACGATAACCAATGCCATAGATATTTTCAATAAAGTCTTCTGAGCTTCCAGCCCCTCTGAGCTTATTCCGTAAATTGGTGATATGAGTTTTGATGGTTTGTTCTCCAGAAGACTTATCAAATTCCCACAGTTTATCAAGAATTGCCGAACGAGTCAAAACTTTATTTGGATTTCTCAAAAAACATTCTAATATCATGTATTCTTTAGGAGTTAATGATAGAGTATTCCCTGCATAAGTAACTTGTTGGGTAGCAGGATTAAGTTGCATTTCCCCGTGGATTAAAATCGGTGGGCGAATCTCTTGACTTCTCCTAGCTAAAGCCCTGATGCGTGCTGCTAACTCTTTTAAGTCAAAGGGTTTGATTAAATAATCATCAGCTCCAGCATCAAGTCCAATAATTTTATCGCCTGTTGTATCTCTTGCTGTCAGCATTAAGATGAGAGCGTTGGATGAAGCAGCACGTAAACGCTGACACAAAGTAATTCCATCTAATTTAGGGAGCATTAAATCTAATAAAATGAGTTCGTATAACCCTGATTGAGACCATTCCCAGCCCTCAAGCCCATCAGTTGTGATATCCACAATATGGTGTTGGCGTCTTAAATACTCAGCTAATGGTTTGGCAATGCGATCGTCATCTTCAACTATCAAAATTCTCATAATGAACCATTTCTAACTTGTTAGGGCTTGACAAAACTGGGTGAGTATACAATGTATTAAGTGCAATGTCTAGCGACTAAGCAACTCCCAGGTATTGAAGTTTGGCAAGAAGTTTGGCAAGGGGATGATTCTCTCATTCCTAAGCTGTTTTGATCTACCAAGCCCTGTTTGGTGAAAGAAACAGGGCTTCTACTCAAGTATCAAGCTTCTGGTTCTATCCCCGATACTCGCAATTGTGCTGCCAATTTTTCAGCGCGTTGTCGTTCTTGTTCAGCTAAATAATTCTTGTTGGAATAAAGCAGGGAGCAGGTGAGACAGCGCTCTTGGTAGGGTTTCCCGACAGCCAGGCGACTGCGTTAGCGCAGCGAGACCGGAGGTCTTCCCCGATAGCCGTAAGGCGTGGCCGTTCCCACTAG
>NZ_JCACKO010000049.1:0-41513 GCF_059505445.1 Brasilonema angustatum
TCGAGGTTTTGGGATTGAGATATTTATCCTCTTTTTTTGGCGAAGGTATTGCTATTTAGAGGCAGTTCTATATGCTGTCAACGCATTTGCTGTCCCTGCCATCTTGCAAAGACTACAAGACAAACAACTCCTAAGCCTCAGGGGTTCAAAGAGGGCTTGAGTGAACCTTTGGTTATTGCACCAATAGATTTTAAATACCACTGATAGTTTATGGCTACTAAAACACCACTCAAACAGAGTACCTATCGCTTAAAGCCAAGTTGCCTTTCCGTTGAAGAAGTCCTTGCACAGTCTTTTGTCAACTATCCCAGCGTCTAACCTGATGGCAGCACTTTCTGGCTATGGCACCTGCCTCAGTTTTTTTATCGGTTTGATTGGACTGGTGTTTGTCAGTATGGCAATGTGTTTCCTTACTTAATATTTGCTGTACCTTTTCGTGATCTGTGATTGGTTTATGAGAAAAAGAACGCGTTCGGCAGAGGACTGAAAGTAAATCCTAAATTTCAGCCTCTGCTTTCCTGGCAGATTTGGAACTTGACATCCTCTGTAACTTGCCGGAATGTGTGTCAATTTTTGTATCCCTGTTTTCATATCTTTTTTTTATCATTTTCCAAAGTAATAATATTTGATTAACTTTTAAAAATAATTTATTTTTAAAATTATCGGAAATAAAAAACTGAAATAGTAATTCTCTAATGGAGTCATTACTAACAAAAAATAAAAAAAGCCAATACATAAAAAATGATATACCCTCAAAATGAATTGCTGAAAAATAACTCTTTTTGGACTAAATGTCTTTTCATTTTTTTTAGAAAACTACCAAGTCTAGTAGTCCAACTGTTCAATTTTATCAAGTCAAATTTCACTATTTGATGAACTTATAAGCCTTCAAAATAAGTAAATTATTTAGTAATTGTTGACCTATAAAACCAAAGAAGGCGAACCAACGTAACAAGGATTATTAAAATGGGACATGCATTCTCCTCACTGTTATTAGCACTATCAGCTAATGTAGATAACCTGGCTGTTGGGGTAGCCTACGGAGTAAAAAGACTGAGAATCAGCTTTTTGGCTAACCTACTTATTGCTGTGGTTTCTGCTACTGGTACAGTACTTTCGATGTCAGCGGGAGCAGCGATCACGAAGTTTGTGTCGGCTGATATTGCTAATGCTATAGGCAGTGGTGCTTTAATTACCATTGGTGCTTGGGGTCTTTGGGGAACCTTCAAAGCACAGAGACAACAAAGCAATAACAAAGATAAATCCTCTGGTGATGAACTTTCCTACACGACATATGTTGACGATCCCAGCCGTATTGATACAGATCGTTCTCGTCGGGTGGAACTAAGAGAGGCATGGGTTTTAGCGTTTGCTTTAACTGTTAATAATTTGGCAAGCGGTATTGGTGCGGGAATGTCTGGATTAAATATTCCTCTGACAACAACTTTCACTTATGGCATGAGTTTACTGGCAATTACATGGGGATATTGGATTGGAGATCGTTTGACCTTTAGACTTTCTGGTCCTTGGTTAGAAGTCCTTTCTGGAGTATTAATGATTATTTTAGGCATCTATGAGTATTTGGCTTCTTAATTTTCTTATAGAAGCGATTATCCAATTTTGATTTCATTGTACTCAGATACAGGAGAAACAAAATGTTAGAGCAGTTTACTGCACATTTAAGTACGGACTTTTCGCTAAAAACTTTTGGAATTTTACTCGTACTAGTTACATTAGAAACCGTTCTCTCTGCCGACAATGCAGTTGCCTTAGCAGCGATCGCTCAAGATATTCCAGATCCACAACAACAACGCCGGGCGTTAAATTGGGGATTAATCATTGCTTTTGTGTTGCGGATTTCGTTACTTTTTACAGCAACATGGGTGATTCAGTTTTGGCAGTTTGAGTTGGGAGGCGCACTTTACCTTTTGTGGCTGTCAGGAAAGCACTTTTGGAACTATTTTTTCCCAGACACAGCACAAGAAGAACAAATTGCTGACTCTCCAAAAGATACAAATTGTGCATTTTGGCAAATTATTCTTTTGATTGCGTTTACGGATTTAGCATTTTCTCTCGATAGCGTTACAGCCGCCGTTGCAGTCTCAAGTCAAACATGGTTAGTTTTGACTGGTTGCATCATTGGTATTATCACCTTGCGATTTATGGCTGGTTTATTTGTACGCTGGCTTTCCGAGTTTACTTATTTACTTCATGCTGCTTATTTAACTGTGTTTGGTGTCGGTGTCAGATTGATGTTTAAAGCATTAATTCCAGACCATGTACCGCCTCAATGGATGATGTTGACGCTGATCGTAGTTCTATTTACCTGGGGATTTTCTCAGCGGGTTGTGCCAGGTGTTAACCCTGATGCAATATTACAAACCTATGAAAACGAAAGGAAATGATTTGAAGACAGTACAGATATTTCACTGTTTTAGAGGATGAAATTGTGAATGTATAATTTATGACGAACAGAGAAGGATCAAGTTCAACAAAAAAGCCAAAAAAAGATATTCAGGCGATTGTTATAATTGTTTTATTACTGTTAGCTTTGACTATCATATGTAGCTTTTTTCGATTGTCAATGCTAGAGAACGGGGAGTAGGGTTTCTTGTTATTAAGCCAGAAAAACAAGCAAAGGCGAAAGTGAATTTAGCTAAAGGTGAAGCCGAAGCACATCGATTAATCATGGAGTCGCTCACACCGCCAATTTTACAACGACAGGCGATCGCCAAGTGGGATGGTAGAATGCCTTGGATATCAGCAGGTGGTGGTGATAATACAAGACTCTTTCAATTAGAGTTAGATGAAATTGTCAAAGCAGCTCAGAAAAACCCTCAGCAAGAAAGAGTAGAATCTCGGACTGAATTGACTTCTGCACTTCTTAAAGAGAAAGAGTAAGAACTAAAATGGATGACTTCATCGGTGTCCTTTCAACTGGATTTGCTGCTTTCGCTGCCACAAATTTGGATGATATTGTCGTTCTGCTATTGTTTTTCTCGCAGGTGAATGCAACTTTCCGGCATCAGCACATTATTGTAGGACAGTATCTCGGTTTTACAGCTTTGGTGCTTGCCAGTTTATCCAGTTTCTTTGGTAGAAGGAATTACGGTGATTGGGTTGCAAAAATAGGGCGGAATGGTAAACGAAAAAACTCATTCCTCCTTAACAATTCGATTTTTCATAACTTGTATTTATCGTTTTGAGAAAAAATAAGATTTGCTTTCATTTAGTTGAAAGCCATAATATTGAACCCATGCGCTGTCAAGGTACCTGGCTGTTAAAAAAAATCACCAATTTGATTGACAATTGAACAATTTCCTGCACTGCCCTCACCTTTGAGAAGCAGAGAAGGACAAGGAAGAACAGCATTGAATCATAGTGAATAACGATTATGACTTGGCTAATTAGTACATTAATTATTGGGATCTCTGCCGCTTTTGCAACCACTTTTGACGACAATTTATACTTGACAGCTTTCTTCGGAAAAGTCAATCGCACCTTTCGTCCCAAGCATATTGTTCTGGGTGAATTTCTTGGATTCACTGCATTAGTGTTTGCAAGTCTCCCTGGTTTCTTTGGCGGTTTAGTCCTTCCAGAGACTTGGATTGGATTGCTGGGCTTGCTTCCGATTGCTATTGGTATCAGTAATCTCATGAGTCGAGAAGCCCAAGAAGAGGTCGTATTGGAGACAGTGTCAGTTGACTTCGGCTCTCCTGGCAAATCTAAGTACCATAAGAAATCACTACTGGAAACTTTACGCGATCCCCAAACTTACCGTGTTTCCGCAGTCACCATTGCAAATGGAGGAAACAACATTGGGATTTATGTGCCGTTGTTTGCCAGTAGTAATCTCCCAAGTTTGGGGGTGATACTGTGTGTTTGCTATTTCACAGTTGGGGTATGGTGCTGTCTGTCTTACTTCATGACTCGTAATCCTCTCATGGCTCCCCTTCTGACTCGTTATGGTCGAAAAATCTTCCCATTTGTCTTAATCTGGTTGGGATTCTCTATCCTGATCAAAAGTGAAAGCTATCGACTTTTTATCCCGTCTTGAGCCGTTTTCCAGTTGGGCAATTGCGCAAAGCCCACTGCTCAAATGCTCATCGCGCCTTAGCTGAAAACTTGCTACCTTTACCAAAAGGAGAGAAATTACATCAGTGAACAGTGAACAGTAAACAGTAAACAGTAAATAATGAACAGTGATAACTGATAACTGATAACTGATAACTGTTGAAAGTTTTAACTATTCTATGTCTACTATTTGTGTTGAAATTGAAACTATATTGAAACTATTTATTCTGACGATGCGCTATATCTAATTGATATCTGGAACCGTACAGTCACCAGGGTTCGCTAATACTGAGACAGTCTTTGCACCGGATGCGAAAAATGCCTTTTTACGTAACACCAACGTGAGTTCCGATGACATACCCCAGTATTTCTTAGATGCAAATAACCTACAGCAACTCCGCTCAGTACCGTTTCCAGGTGTACCTACCAATCCAAACACAGATCAAAATCTCAAATTCTGGTTTACTGTCGATCCACAGATGTTTGCCAAAGCTCGTCAAATTAATGTCGAGATCCTGAACTGTGCACCAGTCGATACGAGCGGTAAGTGTAACACTAAACC
Source organism: Brasilonema angustatum (assembly GCF_059505445.1). NCBI lineage: Bacteria > Bacillati > Cyanobacteriota > Cyanophyceae > Nostocales > Scytonemataceae > Brasilonema > Brasilonema angustatum. Next base: position 4,637 of record NZ_JCACKO010000049.1, read on the forward strand.
ACTCGATCCCGCTCCTCGTCTAGATTGTGGGTGGAAACGGACTTAGTGGCCCTACTTTTGTCGATAATGCTGCCTATCGCAAATACGTCGCGACAAATTTAAACTTCGATGAACGCGGTAACAAGAACAACAATACTCAGGTGTTGGTTGCGGATATGGAAACCACAGCTTCGGCGATGGTGGCTTTTTCCAATCGCGTACCCTTTATTGCAGTACGGAGTGTCTCGGATCTTGCGGGCGGTGGTGAGGAATCAGCAGCAGCACAACTACAAACTTTTTTTGCAGTAGCGGCTGAAAACCAAGCGCGTGTCGTGTTGAAGCTGGTAGAGTTGCTGTAGGAGGAGTAATACCGTTTCACTTTAAGGTTTATACAAATAGGGAGCTCTGAGTTCTTAGCAGAGAGAAAGAATTACAGACCAATCATTTGTATCAGGCTTGATCGTGAAATGGTATAACTGCAACAAAGGTATCAACACAATGATTGATTTATTAGCGTGAGCTTGAGAGTTGTTTTTATTTACAAGCGCACCCTAAGTTCTACTCGCACCTTGGCATTGCGGCGTTGTATATTTGCTAAAGGAAGACCATAAAGTTGTGATATCGTGTCCGGCAAAATACTTGTGATATGTCATTGCGAGTGGAACGGAGTGAAACGTAGACGCGTTAGCTCCGGCCCCCTTAGGGGCTAGCGGCTTCCCGATAGCCCTCCGGGGAGAACCTTCGGTTCCGCTTCGCTAACGCCAGTCGCCTGACGCCACATTCTTCAACGGGGGGAACCCCCGCACAGAAGTGGCTCCGGAGGGAGACCGTCCCGCAGCGCTGGACTCACCGTAAGGCGTGGCGTCAGCCATAGGGTAGCAATCTCAAAGATTTAGCGTGAGGGGGAGATTGCTTCACTCCGCTATCGCTGCGTATGCCCTCCGGGCACGCTACGCTAACGCAATGACAACTATTCAACCGGACATGATATGACAAGGGTAGAACAAGAAATTTATCTCCTTGGGGGAAGGCGATCGCCTAGCGCTTTGCTCACATATCTTGCACCTGGAAATTTGAAGCGGAGACAGGCTTTGTTAACATAGCAGCACACAAAGAGATTTTTGTCATTTTTTATATGATTTTGCTGTTCTCAATACAGAGGGCATCCTACTTGGCGTGGCTAATCCTGGTTGTCCGCACTCAATGCTTGTGATACTTTTTGCCGTCGTTCCTGAAGTTTATTTTCAATCAGTTTGGCAAGAAGCCAGGAGATAGAGCGTTCTTGCTCTTGTGCCCATGCCTCCAATTCTGCTTTCAGTTCCGGGGAAATGTACGTTGTTACACCAGACAATAGAGTTTTGCCGCCCATTTCAAAATTTATGTATTGCGTAGATAGTACTTATCGTAGCACCTTACAACAGCTTTTGCTGTCTTAGCTTTTGCTAGCCTAAGCTATAGTATGCTAAAGTAGCAGTATTGAAATTTTATCTCTTTGTGTATGAATATTCCTAGCCTCTTCACCCAGCCCGTTGCTCAACGGCAAAGTCGTGGTGTTAGCGTCAAGTCTCAACGTGAAATTGAAATCATGCGTCAAGCAGCTTTAATTGTTGCAACTGTGTTAAAAGAGATTGCTCAAATAGTGCAACCTGGAATGACGACTGGTGACTTAGATGTTTACGCAGAGAAACGCATCCGAGAAATGAGCGCAACACCCAGTTTCAAGGGATACCACGGATTTCCTGGCTCTATCTGCGCTTCGATTAATCATGAAGCCGTGCATGGCATCCCCAGTCCTCAACGGGTGATTCGACGTGGAGATGTTTTGAAGGTTGATACAGCAGCTTGTTATCAGAACTTTCACGGTGATTCTTGTATCACTATTGCTGTGGGTAAGGTACACCCAAAGACAGAAAAGTTGATTCAGGTTGCTGAAGAGGCACTCTACAAGGGAATTGAGCAAGTCAAAGCAGGAGCGTATCTGATGGATATTGCGGGTGCTGTTCAAGACTGTATAGAGGCACACGGCTTCAGTGTTCTTGAAAACTACACTGGGCACGGGATTGGTCGCAACATGCACGAAGAACCTTCAGTGTTCAACTTTCGTACTCGTGAAATGCCAAATGTGAAACTCCGGGCTGGAATGACATTGACAATCGAACCGATTGTGACTGCTGGTTCTAAACAGACCCGTACTCTATCAGACCGTTGGACCGTAGTCACATTAGACAAATCCCTAGCTGCTCAGTTTGAACATACATTGCTTGTGACTGACAATGGATATGAAATCTTAACTGACCGCACAAAGGTTTAGTAATTCGTCAAACCAAGCAGATAGTTAATTGAGTTGGGGTGTAAGGGCATAAGGGTATAAGAGTGTAGGGAATAAAACTGTAGCAAAGGCCGGTTACTGCAACAGAGTGGCTCACGATTTCCTCAACTTACCCAGCCTACCGAACACGGGTTTTGTCCATTTCCCACCCAGCAAATCGTGCAGCAGAATGTAAAAACAGGGGATGAGAAACAGCGTCAACATTGTGGCGATCGCCATCCCAAAAAACACGACAATCCCCAATGGCTGCAAAAACTCCGAACCTTCGCCAATACCCAAAGCTAAGGGGAACAGCCCTAAGATAGTCGTGACTGTAGTCATCATAATCGGACGCAAACGTTGAGGAGCAGCTTTGAGAATGGCAGTGCGTCGATCGCAACCTTCCTCTTCTCGAATTTGGTTTGCCAGTTCTACCATGAGAATTCCCGCGTTCACCACAATACCCACCAACAGCACCGCACCGACTATCACCGTTGCACCAATAGCTGTTTTAGTGACGTAAAGTCCAAAAATCCCTCCAGCTAAAGCTAGTGGTACAGTCAACATAATAATTAAAGGGTCAATCAGCGAGTTGTATTGCACAGCCATGACGACGAAAATTAAGAACGTTGCTAGTGCGCCCATAGTTTTCAAAGAGTTTTGCAACTGCTGATTCGTTTCCTGTGCGGAACTTGGTATAAGCGTTACGCCGTCAGGTAACTTAATGCTCTTAACGACTTCATTTACTTGTGCGATCGCGTCACCTAAACTAGCTCCCTCGCTTAAGTTCCCTGCAATAACGAAAACTTGACGTTGGTTAATTCGCTGAACCTCTCCTGGTGCTTGACCCTCCTCAATACGGGCAACATCCAAAAGGCGGACTTGTTGGTTATTTTGCGTAAATAGCGGTAATCTTTCTAACTGAGAAGGACGCTCAATTGCTTCTTGATTTAACTCTACGCGCACATCAACTAAGCGGTTACCGCGTTGAATTTGCGTGGGAACTGAACCTTCAATAGCTGTTTGAATCGTTTCGCCAATTTGTTGCGCTGTCAGTCCCAAAGCTGCAACTCTTTCCCAATCAGGACGAATTTGTACTTCTGGTTGACGGGGGTCAGCATCTGGTCGGAATCTAGCGAGTGTAGCCTTTTCTTCTAAAGCTTGCAGCAGTTGCCTACCTGCTTGCTGTAATTTTTGTTCATCGTTACCTTGCAGAATAACGTCAACTTCTGAACCTTGAGATGGGGTATTACTCAAGATTAAACCCCGTACCTGACCAGGACTCAAGCGCAGCAAAATTCCTGCTAAATTGAGTTTATTAAATTCCCGATTCACCTTTTGGACAAACTTCTCAACATCTTTACCCTGTTTAAGATTGATAGTACTGCTGGCGCGCAAAGGATTTTCTGTTGTGTTGCTACCAAAGAGAAAACCACCTACGGTTGAGAAAACATAGTCAGTTTCTGGTTGCTTGATCAAGATATCATCTACAACCTGCATCACTTTCTGAGAAGTTGCTAAAGGTGTACCGGGAGGAAACTGCACTCTTAAATTGGCTTGTCCTGTATTGATGCGCGGTAAGATTTCTTGAGAGATTTGACCTGCCATGAATAAGGTGCCACCGCCTAAAATCAGAAAAACGATAGTGACGGCTATTATTCGATAACGTATAACGTTCTTTAACAACTTACCGTATAAGATTGTTGCATCTTCAAAACGATGATTAAACTGACGCAGTAGCCAAAACTCTCTGATACGACTAGACCAAGGAATTGCCAAAAGTCGAGAACACAGCATCGGTACGACTGTGACAGCGACAACCAAAGAAGCGGCGACTGCAAAGCCAATCGTCAGAATCATCTCATTAAATAGCAGTGAGATAAAGCCGCCAATGAGCAAGAATGGGACTACAGAAACCAAGTTGGCAGCAGTCGCAGCGATTAATGCAGATTCGACTTCTTGGGAAGCTGCAATTGTAGTCTCGATAAAGAATTTTGAATTGGGTTTTTTCCCCATTTCCTTATCTGCCAATTTCTCCGTCTCCTTTTGATTGGGAGTCATGGCTGTTTTTTCTGCAACGTTCTCCAAAATGACGACTGAGGTATCAATCGCTTGACCAATTCCTAAGGTAAGACCTGCTAAACTGAATACATTCAACGTCAAGCCGAATAGTTTCATTAAGGCGATCGCCGCCAAAGTACACAGCGGAATTGCCAAACTAATAATAAATGTTTGCCGTATTGATCCCAAAAATAACAGCACTGCTAGTGCTGCTAACAACGCCCCAGAAACTGCTGAGGTGATCACATCATTCAACGAATTACGAATGAAGCGAGATTCATCTGTTGTCGGGGTCAAAACCATATCAGATCGAATCAAGCCAGAACCTCGTAATTGCTCAATCCGTTTCTTAACGCCATCTACAACATTGATTGTATTGGCATCAGGCTGCTTCTGAATTGAAACTTTCACCGCTGGCTGACGGTTTAAATAAACAAAGATTCGCTGTTCTTCTGTACCGTCACTGACTTCAGCAAAGTCTCGTAGATAAACGCGGCGGGGAGGAGATGAGGTGGATGATGTGGATGAAGAGGATGAGGTGGATGAGGTGGATGAGGTAGATGAGGGGGACGAGGTGGATGAGGAGACTTGAAAAGAGAGATTGCTGATTTCATCTGCGTTTTTGAATCGTCCCACTGTACGAGTTAATGGTTCAGAATTTTTGCCTAAAATTCGACCACCAGATATATCTTGGTTTCTGGCTGTGAGTTGATTGAGTACATCAGTTAACCCAACACCCAAAGCTTGCAAACGGTTTAAGTCAACAAGTACTCGTACTTCTTCTTCAGCAGCACCAGAAATATCAACAGAAGCAACTCCTTGTACAACACTGAGTTCGCGAGACAGTTCCTCATCTGCAAATACCCGCAAATCTTTACCTTGTAAAGACTCAGATGTTAGCGCCAATTCGTAGATTGGTTGTTGGGAAGGGTCAAATTTAAATATACGCGGTTCTTCAATCGTATCTGGCAGTTGTCCTCTACCTCGGTTAAAAGCAGCAGTCGCATCATTTAGCGCCTGATCGATATCGCCTCCTGGCTGGAAAAATAAATCGAGGCTAACCTGTCCCTCACGAGTACGGGAAAAAACTTGCACGACATTCTCTGTAGCGGATAAAGTTTCTTCCAAAGGTCTAGTGATTTCATCTACTGCCACTTCGGGCGAGATACCAGGTGCTTCCAGCCGCACACCAATTCGCGGATAAGTAATTGATGGTAGTAAATCAACTTGGATGGTTGTCAGAAAAAATATCCCAACAACAATCACTGCTACGGTGAGCATAAGTGTGCCTATATGCTGGCGAATTGAAATGGCGCTAATACTAAATCCGCTAGTCTGGTTTACCTGCTGCATGATACTAAGTGGTGAGTACTGCTTTATGATTGTTGCTCAGAAAGAATAGAAAGACGTACAATACTGCGGTCTTTCAACGGTTTGCCACTACGAGTTACAAATCTTTCTCCTGGTTGCAAGCCAGATAAAATTTCTACATTGCCATCAGATCTTTCCCCAAGCGTTACGGCTCTCGCTGTCACCATTGCTTTATCACCTGTTTGAGTTACAACAAATACCGTCCCTTGACGATTGGAATTTGGAGATTGGGCAGAAGAGGAAGAAGCTGTTGTGTTCTGTTTTTGTTGATTTGCGCCTGTCCCCCCATCTCTTCCTTGAAGCGCTGTCTCAGGTATGATGACTCGCGCTTGTGTCTGGCTTTCAAAATTGATTCTTGCCAACAAACCACTACCAATTTTTCTATCGCTGTTAGGAATGACGACTTCAACTGGTATCAAACGAGCAGTTGTGTCCGCAGCTGGGGAAATGCGTGTGACTTGCCCAGTGTATGTTTGATTGCCAAAGGCATCTAAGCGCACTTTGACTGATTGTCCTAAGCGGATTTTCCCCAGTTCTAATTCTGAAACTTGAACTACGACTTTGACACGGCTAAAATCACCAAGTCTTAGGACTTCATTTCCTGCTTGTAGGAAATTTCCCGGTTCTGTCACTTTTTCTAAGACGACTCCAGTCACGGCTGATGTTAGCTTTGAATAAGAACGGCGTTCTTTTGCTTCCGCAACGACGGCTTGTTGAGCAACAACTCGACCTTTTGCAGCTGCGAGGGCTTGCTGTTCTGTGCGCACTGTCTGTTGTGCAGCACGAAGTGATTGGGCAGCAGTGAGGCTTTCAGTGCGTGCTTGTTCGGCTGTTTGTTGTGCGATCGCCCCCTCTTTCACAAGTTGCTGCTGTCTTTGTGAGTCTGCTTGTGCTTGCACCAGTTGTGCTCGCGCTTTTTCTACCTCAGCACGAGCATTGCTAATTCTGGCTTCTTCCCGTGCGACTTCTGACTTGAGTGCTGCCAGTTCTGCTTCTGCTTGATTTTGAGTAGTTCTCAGTAAGGCATCATCTATCTGTGCAATAATTTGCCCTTGCTTAACAGCATCACCTACATCCACATTCAACGCCAAAAGCTGCCCTTCGACTCGCGATCGCAGTGATACGGTGCGCAATGGTGTGGTCGTACCTGTATATTCTGGCTCTTTTTGCAACATACCACTACGGGCAATGGATGCATCCACAGGAACTGCACTATCGGACTCTTCCTTACCCTCACGACGCTGTGATTCAGCTTCTGCTGATTCGTTTGGAAGCGAACCGCAACCTGCACTCAGTAGTCCTATGCTTAGTACAGAAGTAATTAAAATGTTCTTTCTATTAGCTTGCATTTTTTTTGATGTTGGCTGTCTCAAAAAACAGTCTCTGTCTTTCTGCCTTTGGCTACGTGTGAATTTGTGTGGTACTTTGCGCTGCTGATTTGCTTACTTAATCATCTATACAGGCTCCTATCAGGCAGTATTGGGTTAGACCAATCGTTTAATTCTCTAAAATTTCATACTAATAAAAGACAAACACCTTATTTACCCCCTGCAATTTTGCTGGACATAGCGTTCTTTATGTTACTAATACAAATTTTATTAAGGTTACTATAACTTTTTTTAATTTTTCTTGACTCTGCCTAAGGGTTAGCTCTTTTATCCAGTTACCAGTTATCAGTGTCGTGTTCGGTTGGGGGGAGCAGCTTTCGGGTAAGAAGTAACAACCCGAAACGTGCCTTTCTAAAACTCCAACAACTACAAATTGCTAGTTTCAGTTGGGGTTCAATCCCCCTATGTAACTTATTCACTGTTCACTGCTTGAATTGGTCTCAAAGAAAAACTTTACAAATTTGAACAACTAAAAGAGGCTTATCAAAGGATTGTCAGCAGGACAAAAACTCATGTCTGCGGAAGCAAACCGTATTGCTATATAGACGATATTTTCTATCTATAAGTTTCAACAACTATAAAATATTTTTTAAATCATCAAAATTTTTATTTTCACTTTCTTACTTCAGATAGGTGTCGAAAAAATAAAAATCTTTTTTGTTTCCAACGTAGCAAAACTCGTTAGTCATTCTCGTAAGATCAAGATAATCTTAAGAAAAGTAAAGAAGTCTGGAGTTTAGGACACAGATAGTGTATCTATCTTGAGCAAATTGTAAATTTACTTTAAGCGAGGAACGATAACGGTGACATCACAGATCAAACTGACACAGACTGCTGACGAATCTCTACTGGCAGAGTTTTTTCAAGAATCAGTTGGTAAGTGGCGTTCAGAACGGCGCTACTACACACTACCAGATGGAGAAATTAAGGAAATGGTGAGTATGATCACCATTCGGTTTTTAACGCAGGGATGCGATGAATTGCAAAAGCTGGCTCAGATGCACGACCTAGCTGATACAGTTAGTTTGATTTGTGGTAGCCAAGTGATTTGGGAAAGTGAGAATTCTGTGACGGGAAAGAAAGAGTCTCAGGGTTCAACAATATTTGGTGCATTGGGGAATGTGTTGTATCGCGATCGCGGTTTTGCCACAACCAAACCTATCAGCGCCCAGTATTACTTCCCCAACCCGAAAACATTGTGTTTGCGAACTGAATACAACAATTCAGTGTTTGACGAAGAGTTAAAGCTAATTGGCAGCAAATACCGCACACGCCAATCTATTATGTCTCGTGCTGGAGAACAGGTGATGATTGGTCAATATTTGGAGAAGAGAGTGGAGAGTTAGAAAGAATTTCTCATGTTATTTGTAACTCAAACCCTGGCAAAACTTCTTCCCCAGAAAGGAGTGCTGGGGTTTGAACGACTTCTACAGCTAACCGGGATCGGTAAATCTCTACCTGCTCATCTTGAGGATTGATAAGCCAACCTAAGGGTAAACCATTTTCTAAATACTCCTGCATTTTATCTTGCAGAGGTTTGAGGCGGTCAGTCTCTGATCTTAGTTCAATCACAAAGTCAGGCATCAGTGGGGGGAATTTTTTACGCTGCTCAGCAGTTAGTGCTTCCCATCGTTCCAATTTTACCCACGCAGCATCAGGCGATCGTTGTGCCCCATTTGGAAGTCTAAAGATAGTAGAGGAGCTAAAAACTTTTCCCAATTTTGTTTGGCGGTTCCAAATTTCCAAGTCCGTAATCAGCCCTGCTTCCTGAGTTCCACTTTCTCCTCCTACTGGTGGCACAATAATTAATTCTCCTTTTGGATTCAGTTCTAGGTTCAAATCCCGGTTTGCCATGCAGAGTTGATAAAACTGCTCATCGGTTAAGTGAACAACTGGCTCCAGATTTAGCACAACTGTATTCATCGAACTGCTGCCTTTTGAAAGTTGATAATCTATATATATAGTTACAGACCACAAGCCATCTCCCGCTTTTATCATCCCACGAGCGATCGCTATATGCTAGGGCGTCTCCAAGGATGGGTGCACCGTTTTCGGTTGGCTGGGTTTTCACTCCTTCAAAACGATCAGCACCAAGGGCGAAACGTTTGAGGAAGTGCTTCATCAATTTTTGATATTTACCTTCTTCCAAGACATTTAGGACAAATTTATCACCCACTTGCATGAGTGATTCAATCGCCCTATCTTTAGCAACAGCTATGGATATTCCTATAGGTTTGAAGCTGGCTTGAGAAACCCAAGAGGCTAACATAGCACTGGATACATCACCTTGTGTTTGCGAACTGAATACAACAATTCAGTGTTTGACGAAGAGTTAAAGCTAATTGGCAGCAAATACCGCACACGCCAATCTATCATGTCTCGTGCTGGGGAACAGGTGATGATTGGTCAATATTAGGAGAAGAGAGTGGAGAGTTATACCAATTCTCTATGACTTTGCACTTTATTCGCCCTCAGTCTAGAAGACTGGGGCTATACAAACAAAGCCTGCCTACGCAGGCTATTAAATGCATCTTCATGGAGAAATGGTATTAGAAAGAATTTCTCATGTTATTTGTAACTCAAACCCTGGCAAAACTTCTTCCCCAGAAAGGAGTGCTGGGGTTTGAACGACTTCTACAGCGAACCGGGATCGGTAAATCTCTACCTGCTGATCTTGAGGATTAATCAGCCAACCCAAATGAAAATCCCAAAAATTAAACCGCCAAAAACCTTTGAATCACATCTTGACTAAGTTCATCAGTTGAACCAGAGGCAACAATAGCGCCTTTTTGCATAGCGTAATAGTAATCGGCCTGACGGACAAAGTGTAAGTGTTGTTCTACCAGTAAAACAGAAATACCTGTGGTTTCAACGATGCGACGGACTGCCGCTTCAATTTCGAGGATAATTGAGGGTTGAATTCCTTCGGTGGGTTCATCTAATACAAGTAATTGAGGTTGTCCCATTAAAGCACGAGCGATTGCCAGTTGTTGTTGCTGTCCACCACTTAAATCACCACCCATCCGCGACAACATGGTTTTCAACACAGGAAATAAGCTAAAAATTTCTTCAGGAATTTCAGCTTTTTTAACCTGTATCTGCCTAGCTTCTAACCCCAGTAGCAAATTTTCTTTGACTGTCAAACGGGGAATAATTTCTCGTCCTTGGGGAACATAACCAATTCCCATCTTCGCCCTTTGATCTGGAGATTTGGAGTTGATTAAATGACCAGATAAGTTCATTGTGCCACTGCGGGGTTTGAGTAAACCCATAATTGTTTTGAGTAAGGTTGTTTTACCTACGCCATTGCGTCCAATTAGGCATACCATTTGCCCATTTGGTACATTCAAATCTACGTTGCGCAGAATATGGCTTTCACCGTAGTAAACGTTAATGTTAGAGATGTTTAGCATTGGTCAACAAACTAGGGGTGTAAGGGTATAAGGGTGTAAAGGTGTAGGGGATCCCATCAATGAATTGAGGGGTTTACCCTGAGCGCAGTCGAGGGGCTTGAATCAAGGATACAGATCTTCTATTTCTCCATGAAGAAATTAAGGGGTTCACCCTCTTCCTCCTATACCCCAACACCCTTAGTTCCAGTCAATAGTCATTGGTTTTCGCCTTGTCCCCCCTATCTATTTTTGCTGTTGTCCTAGATATACTTCAACAACACGGGGGTCATTTTGGACTTCTCCTAAATTGCCTTCGCAGAGTACCGAACCTTCATGTAGGACTGTGACTTTGTTGGCAATTTGACGGACAAATTCCATATCATGTTCAATCACTAAAATTGAATGATTCTGAGCTAATGTTAAAATTAGTTCGCCGATGTTATAGGTTTCTTCATCGGTTAAACCTGCAACTGGTTCATCTACAAGTAATAAGTCTGGAGATTGTCCTACTAACATCCCAATTTCTAAACGTTGCTTTTCTCCGTGGGATAATAAAGCGGCGGGGATGTCTGCTTTAGAAGTTAAGCCAATGGTTTCTAATAAACCTTTTATAGTATTTTTTTCAGTACTATGAGAACGCCCAAACAATGTAAAAAAAACATTTTTCTTGCGGTTGCTGGTAATTTCTAAATTTTCCCGTGGTGTTAGGTTGAGATAAACTCTAGGTGTTTGGAATTTGCGCCCAATTCCCCGCCGTGCAATTTGATGTTCAGGCAGAGAACGTAGGTTTTTTCCTTTGAATAGTACTCGTCCTATAGTGGGTTGCACTTTACCTGTAATCACATCAAGAAATGTAGTCTTACCAGCACCATTTGGCCCAATTACTACTCGCAATTCACCCACTTCCATACTAAAATTTAGTTGGTTGAGTGCTTTAAAACCATCAAAACTAACAGTGACGTTTTCAGTTTCCAAGATTTTGGTGTTCATGTTGCACTTCTGTGTCTTCTTCCAAGCTGGGATATGTAGAAATTTGTTGAGGGCGTTTGAAAAGAGGAATGTTTTGACTACGCAACCATCCTACTAAGCCGTCAGGAAGGACTGTCACGACAATTAAAAATAGTGCGCCTTGGAAAAATAGCCAAATTTCGGCAAATTGTTCACTCAAAAAAGCACGGGCATAATTGACTAACAAAGTTCCCACAATTGCCCCGATTAATGTAGCACGTCCCCCCACGGCTACCCAAATTACCATTTCAATAGAAAAAGCAATATCCATTGCTCTGGGTGATACAGAACCACTTTGCAGGGTGTAAAATGCTCCTGCTACGCCTGCGATCGCACCCGATACTGTAAACACTAATGTTTTAAAATCTGTGGGGTCATAACCAGAAAATCTTACCCGATTTTCGTCATCCCGAATAGCTATCAAAAGTCGTCCAAAACGTCCACTTGTCAGGCAGCGACAAACTCCGTAGGTAGCGGCGAGAAACAATACTGTGAGAGTATAGAAAACAAATTTTGTTTTAGGATCACTGACGGTTGCACCAAACAAAGTTGTAAAATCTATCAGCCCATTAGTACCGTTGAAAAATTGTTGTTGACCATTAAAAAAATTGAAAAATACAATAGTTGCGGCTTGGGTCAAAATCGAAAAATAAACTCCCTTAATGCGATTGCGGAATACTAAATATCCCAATAATCCCGCCAGCAAACCTGGAAGTATCACCACAGCCGCTATTGCTATCGGGAAAGAATAAAAAGGTCGCCAAAACCAGGGAAGTTCGGTGATGCCATACAGCCCCATAAAATCAGGTAACTCACCAACAGGGACTTGCAGTTTCAGGTACATAGCGATCCCATATCCACCCAAACCAAAGAAAATACCATGTCCCAAACTTAGTAAGCCAGTATAACCCCAAATCAAATCAATAGCTAAAGCCACAATTGCCAGTGACAAAAATCGCCCCAACAAATTCAAGCGAAATTCTGATAGCACCACTGGCATAATTAAGATGAGGATGAGTGCAATCACCATCACCATCCCAACTTCAATTAATATTAACCTTCCTCCCTTCTTCATCCTCTGTGTCCTTCACGTCTATGTGTGAAATTAAACATCAACACTACGACCTTTTTGTGGAAAAATCCCCCCAGGCTTCCACTGTAAAAATAAAATAATCAGCATAAATACCATCACCTTGGCCATACTTGTGGTAGCAAAAAATGTCAATAAATCTGCCAAAGGCTTAATAGGAGTTAACAACAAAGCTAGAGTCCCAGAACCAATTAAAAAGTTAGCTGTGCCAATTCCCAAAGCAGCTACAATAGTACCTACTAAATTACCCACACCGCCAACAACCACAACCATAAAAGTGTCGATAATATAATTTTGTCCAGTATTTGGACCTACAGAACCGAGTAAACTAATCGCACAACCAGCCACCCCAGCTAAACCAGAACCCAAAGCAAAAGTGATTGCATCAACTTTTTGAGTTGGGATACCTAAACAAGCACTCATACTCCGGTTTTGTGTCACAGCCCGAATTCTTAATCCCCAGCTAGAACGTTGTAAGAATAGATAAATTCCTACTACACAAATTATTGTCAAAGCAATAATAAATAATCTGGCAAATGGTAATTGTACACCACCTAAAGATATGCCAGTTTGTAACCAAGTCGGTGCTGTTACATCTACATTTTGTGCGCCAAACCAAGGTTTAGTTACTGCTAGCTGATATGTTTGACTCAATAAATTACAAATTACTGTTGTTATCCCCAGCGATAGCAATAGTACTACCCACACAACCCAGTTACGAATTCTCTCTAAATTTGTGCGGGAATTTAAAAACCATAACCCACCAAAAAACAATAGAGAAAACAATACTAAGCCAATTACTAAGACCAAATTCGCACTACGGACAAACTGCTGAAAAATTAAACTTACTCCCCAAGTTGCTAGCAGAGTCTCTAGGGGTCGTCCATAGAGGTAACGAATCACACCTCTTTCAAGAATTAATCCGATAAATGCTGTGAAAATGAAAGCGATAATTAACGCCAAAAATATATAAATTTCAAACCAAAAACCGCCTAATTGTTTACAGCCATTCTGCACAACAAATGTTGTATAAGCCCCAAACATCATCAATTCACCATGCGCCATATTAATGACACCCATCAAGCCAAATATAATGGCTAATCCCAAGGCGGCAATTAATAACACAGAACCGATGCTAATACCATTAAATACAGCATCTAAGAAACCTGTTAACACTTATTTTTCTCCACCAGCTATAAGCTTGTTTTCTAGTAATGGGTCAATAGTCAAGAGTTAAAATTTTAACTATTAACTATTAACTATTAACTATTGACTAATTAGGCTTTTTTGTACTTACCGCCCTTAGCTGGATCTGACCAATCACAAGCAAATCCCTTAGTCTCTTTCACAAATTGATTCCAAGGAACTGGCTCAACTGGTGCAGGTGTAGCATAGATAATATTAAATAAACCATCATCTCTAACTTGACCAATCCGCACAACTTTGGATATGTGATGATTAGCATTTACTGTCACTTTTCCTTCAGGTGCATCTATAGTTTGACCATAAGCCGCAGCACGAACTTTAGCTAAATCAGGACTACCCGCTTTTTCTACTGCTTGCTTCCACAAATAAACGGCGATATATGCGGCTTCCATTGGGTCATTTGTTACCCGGTCTGCACCATATTCTTGTTTAAATGCTGCGACAAATTTCTTATTAGCAGGAGTGTCTACAGTTTGGAAGTAATTCCAAGCAGCGTAGTGACCTTTGAGATACTCAACACCAATTGCCTTAACTTCTTCTTCGGCAATACTTACAGACATAGAAGGGTATTTGTCTGGTGTTAATCCAGCACCTTTTAACTGTTTGAATAAAGCTACATTACTATCACCATTTAAGGTGTTATAAATTACTCCACCGTTGGGCAAAACTTGCTTAATTTTAGTAATGATAGGTGTAACTTCGTTGTTACCTAATGGTAAGTAATCTTCACCAACTATTTTTCCGCCTAGAGCTTCTAATTGGGCTTTAATAATGGTGTTAGCAGTACGAGGAAAAACGTAGTCTGAGCCTACTAAAAAGAATTCTTTGCCTTTATTTTTTAACAACCAATCAACAGATGGTTCAATTTGTTGATTTGGCGCTGCACCTGTGTAAAAAATGTTTTTAGAACACTCTTGACCTTCATACTGCACGGGATACCACAGCATATGGTCTTTACTTTCAAAGACTGGTTTAACATTTTTACGGCTAGCTGAAGTCCAACAACCAAAAACTACAGCTACTTTATCTTGATCAATGAGCTTAGTTGCTTTTTCTCTAAAAGTATCCCAGTTAGAAGCACCATCTTCAACAATGGCTTCAATTGGTTTACCTAAGATACCACCAGCCGCGTTAATTTCTTTGATGGCTAATTTCTCAGCATCGACGACACTTTTTTCACTAATAGCCATTGTGCCACTAAGGGAGTGTAGAACACCTACCTTGATGGTTTCACTATTAGCCGCAGCTACAGGAGAAGCATTGCTAGAGGTGGCTGGACTGTTCGTAGCGGTTGGGGTGTTATTAGCGCAAGCCTTCACAAAGATGCTGCTACCAATAGTTGCAGAACTGTAAATCAAAAACCTACGTCGATTAAATCGTCTACTCATATCTTGGTTAATTTCCCCTCAACGAATCAGCTAGCTCCCTGAAAGTTCACAAGCTCAAGCTTCAAACTGTGATATTAGTTTAATGTTTAATATTTAATCATTAAATTGTTATTTATAAAATGACTTTTTGTAAAATATAAAGACGTAGCACGCTACGTCTCTACATTGCTTACAATTCAAAATCACCGTAAGCGCAGAGCGCACGCCAAGAGCGAACGCGCAGCTTGTCCGTAAGGACTTAGGGCATAGTTCTAATCGCCGGCTTCCGGCGATCAGACTTCTCTCAGACTCAAAATTAATAATGATTCCCCGACTTACGATGATGCACAGCAGTAATTCCCTTAGCGTCTAGTACTTTCCCATTATCCACGGTTGCATAAACAAGCCAATGGTCACCTACTTCCATCCGGTTTTTTACGGAGCATTCTAAATAAGCTAAGGCATCATTCAGAACAGGAGATCCATGTTCACCTTCTTCACTTGCGACACCGTCAAATCGGTTTTGTCCTGGACCAAAAGGTTTGAGGAAGTGCTTCATTAAGCCGATGTGATTTCCTTCTTTCAAGACATTTAAGGCAAATTTACTACCAGAGTGTGTCAGTGATTCCACTGCTCGATCTTTTGCTACAGCAATTGTTAAACCAGGAGGATTAAAGCTTGCCTGCGATACCCAAGAGGCTAACATTGCACTGGATATATCGCCTTGTTTTGCTGTGAGGATACACAGTGAACCAACAACGCGCCCGACTGCTTGTTCTGTAGTTGTGGCGCTTTGGCTTGGAGTGCGCACTTTTTTAGCTTTCTTGAGTGCTTGAGCAAAGTCGGTTCCTGCTTCTTCACACATTTGTAGGGTGGGGTCATCAGGTTTAAACTTTACCCTGATGGTATCAAAACCAAATCGATAGCCAGCGTCTTTGAGTTTACCCTCGATAATATCAACTGCTTCGCCACTCCAGCCGAAAGAACCAAAGACACCAGCAAGTTTGTTGTTCGTCGCAGTGGAAAGCACAATACCCAAAGCGACTTGCACGGGAGTCGGTGCATGACCTCCAAGTGTAGGAGAACCAATGATAAAGCCAGACGCTTTTTCAACAGCAGCGCGGATTTCTTCTGGTTCAGCAAATTCGCAGTTAATTGATTCTACAGCAACCCCCGCTTTTGTCATACCACGAGCGATCGCTTGGGCAAGAGTCGCCGTACTTCCATACGCAGAAGCATAAATCAAGGCGACAGATGTCTCTTGCGATGCTTGCTCCTGACACCATTGGCGATAAAATTCTGTTAGTTCGATTAAGCTGTAGCGTACCAGAGCTCCATGTCCAGTCGCATACATCCTCACGGATAAGTCGCTAAGTTTATCAAGTGCTGTTTCGACTTGACGAGCATGGGGAGCGATGATGCAATCAAAATAATAGCGTCTATCTTCGTTAAAGATTTCCCAGCCTTCATCAAAAACTTGGTCGCCACAGATATGTGCGGCAAAAAGTTTATCTGTGTAGAGAATTTCTGTTTGGGGATCGTAAGTGCAAAGTAGATCTGGGTATCGAGGATTAGGAGTGGGGATAAACTCTAGATCATGACCTTTGCCCAAATCTAAAGTTTCTTCCCCGCGCATCACCATCACTGATAATTCTGGGTTTTCCAGTACGCCACGCAAATTTTTTGCTCCTGGGTTAGAACAAACAAAGGTGATTTGCGGTGCAAGTTCCAGCAAAGCTTTGAGAGTTGCGGCGCGATTGGGATTAATGTGACCAAGAATGACGTAATCAATTTCTTTGACATCAAAGCGTTGCTGTAACGCTTCCAGGAAAATTTCTGTAAATGTTTCTCCTGGAGGGTCAATCAGAGCGATTTTATCTCCTTTGATGATATAAGAATTTGCTGTTGTCCCTTTTGCCAAAGCGTATTCTATTTCAAATCTTAGGCGTGTCCAACTGCGGGAACGAAGCACAGTTGTGCCTGTAGCTATGGGGTAAACTTGAACGTCACGAGGTTTAGTTTCTGGCATAGGTCATATTTAATAAGGTTTAATATTGAACTGTGTGCCTTATGTAGAGGCGACTTTAGCTAGCATACCGGCGAGCTGAACAGGATGAGATAACATTGGGCTATGCCCGCTTCGAGGTAACTCAATTGCATCAACTCCAAGACGTTTGCGTGCAGCGTATCGACACCATGCGGGAGAAAGGCAACGATCTTCACCGCAGACGATATATGTACACTTTACATCTGGCCAAGCTTGTAGAGGACTAACCTCACTCATATATAAAAACTGCTGATTGCGCAACTTTGGAAATGCCCAATGCGCCACATCTGAGGTGCAGTCGTGAAAGAGAAATTCTCTGGCGACAGCCTCGTCTTGTAAAGAGGTTATCCTCAGTGCTGCCGGATTGAACATCTCTGGCTCATCGCGGAACTGCTCGAACTTCTCAGCTTCTGGCAGCTCATAGCCTATTGTTTTGAGGACATTGGGATCTACCTCGTCATAAAACTGGTCGAAGAGACTTACACCGATATGCGGAATCAGCCCAGCAATGAAAACAAGCTGACGCACTGGACGCTGGCTGGCAACCAGAGGAATAGCTAAGCCTGCCATAGAGTGACCAACCAGCACCACATCGTCTTCAAATCCTAGCAGTGCCTTGTTCACGACTTCGGCATATTTAACAATCCCAGCGGTAGGGTCTTCAATTGGGAGATCCACTGCTACCGTCTGATGACCACGCGCCTCTATCTCTTGGGTGAGTAGTTCCCAACACCAAGCGCCCAGGGAAGCACCGTGAACTAAGCACAAAAGACTCATAAGCAGTTATCAGTTATCAGTAGAGTGGATTAGTGTTGTTAATAATGATTTCCGACTTTACGGTGGTGGGCTGCTGTTAGCGCTTCTGGCTTACTTACTCGTCCTGCGTATACGGTGCTGTACACAAGCCAGTGATCGCCGCCATCCATCCGACTCATAACTTCGCACTCCATATATGCTAGGGCGTCTCCAAGGATGGGTGCACCGTTTTCAGCTGCCTGGGTTTTGACTCCTTCAAAACGATCAGCACCTGGGGCGAAACGTTTGAGGAAGTGCTTCATCAATTTTTGATAGTTACCTTCTTCTAAGACGTTTAAGACAAATTTATCGCCCACTTGCATGAGTGATTCAATTGCCCTATCTTTAGCAACAGCGATGGATATTCCTATAGGTTTGAAGCTGGCTTGAGAAACCCAAGAGGCTAACATGGCGCTGGATACATCACCTTTTTTGGCGGTGATAATATACAACCCACCACTGATTCTACCTAGTGCTTTATCAACGTCAGCACCTAAGGATTTCATCTGCTTGACCGAGCGATCGCGTGTCACCCACTGTGCTATGTCTGTTCCGGATTCTTCACACTGCTTGTAAGTGTTTTCTGTGGGTGTTTGTTTGATCCGAATTCCTGGAAACGCTGGTATTAAGCCCGAATTCCGGAATTTACTCAGCAACGGGTCAATTGGTTCGTCATCACCACCGCCTGATTCAAAAATGCCCACTCCTTGTTTTTCATGAACTGAGCCTAAAATAGTGCTGATGGCAGCTTGGATATTGGCTGCACCAGAAGCTGGAGGCATTCCAACAACAATACCATTACAACGACCTACAAGTTCCCGCAATTCTTGTAAGTCAATGCCTGCACGCAAGTCTACCATTTCTGTAGCGACGCCAGTTTTGGTGATACCGGTGGCAATTGCTTGAGCTAGGCGAGTTCCATAGCCGTAATCTGAAACGTAAAAGACTCCTATGGTAGTTTCTGCCTTCGCTTGTGTTTTGCTCCAAGTGCGATAACGCTTGGTGAGTTCGTCAACGTTATGGGATAATAGAGGTCCATGACCTGTGGCTATTATGCTGATTTTTTCCAGTTCATCCATCCGCTTGAGAGCAGACAGAACTGAACGGGCATTGGGAGCCATCAGACATTCGTAGTAATATTGATAGTCTGCTTCTATAGCTTTTAAGTCTTCGTCAAAGGTGCTATCTGAGCAATAGTGCATCCCAAACGCATCGCAGGTAAACAAAGTTTGGGTTTTGTGGTCAAAGCTAAAGATGGTATCGGGCCAATGTAAATTTGGTGCGGTGACAAATTCTAGTTCGTGTCCGTTGCCTAAATCCAGGCGATCGCCATTCTTGACAATTTTCCGCTCAAACGGACGATGCACCATATTCTCCAGAAATTGGATAGCAACTTTAGAACCGACAACTGTTATATCCGGCGCAAGTTGCAAAACATCTTTGACTAAACCGCTGTGGTCTGGCTCAGTGTGGCTGATAATAAGATATTGAATATCTGCTGGATCAACAAGATCTTTAAGGGTATCTAAGTACAGCTGACGAAACTTTTCGTGGGAGGTGTCAACCAGCGCTATTTTCTCAGCGCGTATCAGAAATGAATTGTAGGTAGTACCGTTTTGCAGACCGAACTCGATATCAAAGCGATCGCGATCCCAATCCAAAGACCGAATTGCTGTCGTCTCGGAGGCAATCTCGTCAATTTGAATGGTTAGCTTTTTTTTGGTTTTTTCGGTGAGCGCTACCATAACTAGTCTCCTTAGCAATTGAGTATTTATTACTCTGTCCCTATTGTGACATGTTTATTTTGTAAATTTTGTTTAAAATTTTTATCCCTAGGTTAAAAAAAATAAAAGTATCAAATAGTGTTAGTATGTTGTTGCTTACAAGCCCAAACGTTGGCTTAGCAAACGAGGATGTCACTAGCTAATAGCTCTTTGTGGCTAGCTTTGATGATTGGAAATTCCCGACTGCATTGGGCGTACTTTACAGGCGATACGCTTATTTATGCTTGGGACACAGACTATCTTCCAGCAGATGTTATCCAGCGACTGTCTCAATCTCAAACGTTGAAGGATTTATTACTAGAGATTTTCCCAAACGATGAAGCAACTGGGAAAAAAAGTCCTCACTCCCTCTGTTCCTCCCCTCCTCCTGTAATCCTAGCGTCGGTTGTTCCCAGTCAAACCGCACTATGGCAAAGTTATCCTAATGTTCGTATCCTTACCTTAGACCAAGTTCCTATAAAGGGAATTTATCCCACACTCGGAATTGATCGTGCGTTAGCTTTATTGGGTGCTGGGCAGAATTGGGGTTTTCCTATACTGGTGATTGATGCGGGGACAGCACTAACCTTCACTGGTGCAGATGCTAACCAACATTTGGTTGGAGGCGCAATTCTTCCAGGACTCGGCTTGCAGCTTGCTACTCTTGCTGGAAAAACAGGACAATTACCAACAGTGGAGTTACCCCAGCAACTTCCTCACAGATATGCTCTAAATACGCCAGAAGCAATACAAAGCGGGGTTATTTACACTCTAGTTGCTGGGATCAAAGATTTTATAGAGGCTTGGTGGCGGGATTTTCCGCAAGGGAATGTTGTGATGACTGGGGGCGATCGCACTTTGCTAGTAAATTATATGCGATCGCCGCTGAAGGCTCCTAAAGGAGCATCGCAGTTTCCGGAAATTGTAGATAGTTTGAATGTTGAAGCGAATTTGATTTTTTGGGGAATGCAAAAAACACTTAAGAATTATCAGTAGTAAATTTCAGCATTATTTTTACTATTAATAAAATTGCGAATATCCCCAGCCACATCTGAGCTACAAGACTCTGGTAAATTATCCTCTGCGTTAGCGACTATTTTCAACTTTGCATGAGGGATATATTGAGCGTATAACTGACTCATGGCTATAGCTTCTTTGTTGTCTTTTTCACCTTGTAAAATTAAAACCGGGACTGTTATAAAGGATAATTCGTCGTGTAGCAATTCTGCTTGAATTTCTAGATGCTGACGTTGGAAGAGAAGCTCACAAGCTGTGGGATATTGCAGCATCACCTGATTAAACTGCCAATCCTGTTCAATTTGTTGATCCAAACCAAAGATTTTCATGATCGGACGAAATAGTCGCAACAATTGAAACACCAGTGGTGGACGGTTTACTATCCGCTGCATATTTTCCCAACGCTTTTTTTGCCCTTGTATTTCTACACCCTCTGGCGCTAGTAACACCAAACCGTTAATTTGTTCTGGATACTTCAAAGCATAACTAGCTGCAATCCAACCTCCAAGGGAATCTCCAACTAAGTATACCCTTTGTTGCTTTAAAGCCCGTTTTAAAGTGTGTAGGAGTTGTGCTAAACACTCCACTTGTAAATCAATGGAATAATGGACATTCGGAAAATCTGACTCGCCAAATCCCAGTAAATCTGGCGCGAAGCAATGGAAATCTTGTGCTAGCATCTCCATAGCGGATATCCACTGGCTGCTATCTTTCCAAGTACCATGTAAAAAAATAATCGGAGTTCCTTCTCCAATTTCACGCCAGAAAAGCATTCCTTGAGAAGTCTTTATCCGGGAGTTACGGAATATAGAATGCATATTTAAGAATTTAATGTAAGCGTTATATTAAATATATTTTGATTTGATATTGACAGTTATTGCTAATACAAGACTGCGGAAATAAAGTGAAAATTCAAACTTAGCTAAAAGCTTGCGAGATCAGCTATATTTTTGAATTTTAAGATAAGTAAGAGCCCCTGCTTCCAGCGCTCTGAACTCCGATGATTTTGAATTGCCAAAGCTGTACTAGATTGTTACTATAAATTCATTTTATTTTCAGCGAACTACTAACTCTTAACTATAGCTCAATACGGTTCGGTTAAAGCAAAAAACACCAAACCAATGTAGATCAAGTTTCACTTACATTTTTTCTACTTAATTATTAGTCTCAAAAAACACTCTTGAGGGAGCGAAGAAGTGAGGAAGGTGTTTGTGTCATTCATAACGAGTTGCAATCGCTCCCTGTGGGGCTGTCTTAACTGAAGCGTATGGAATCATCATGAAAGTAGGTACATCAACATTGAAAAATGTAAAATAGAGTTTTGGCGATTATAGCTGTCGCCAACTCTATTAGGACATATAGCAAGGAACGCTTAACGCTTAACGCTTAACGCTTAACAGGGAGCAGGGGTGTGAAAGTCTGGTGATGTCCGTGTTTTCTCATTAGTTCATGTGCTAATCTACCGATGTAAAGGAATGTCTAACTATTTGGTGATAGTTTCCAGCCCTTACCCGCTGCACGTTAGCCTTGTGGGCGTGGGCTTGCGCTAACGCTCGATTCGTGCGCTTTGCGCTTAGGTAATGACATTTTACGTTTAATTAAGTTGAGCTACTTATGATTACGCTAACGTTGTCAAGCCATCTAAATAGTCTTGCAACTGGCGACTATGATCATGAGACATCTGTCCCGGAGGTAACGAATCCAGTGGAAAAGCCTGGATTTCCATGACTTCCAAAGTATCTTGAATTTCCATTTTTCCTTGGACTATTGCTTCAGCTACAATACAAATTGAATGAATTCTAGGATCACGATCTGGTGCGGAGTAGACACCAACTAAACGTCGAATTGATAGCAGTTCTAGTCCTGTTTCTTCCATCAACTCTCGTCGGATAGCATTAGGAACATCCTCTCCCCAGTCCACTATACCTCCAGGTAATGCCCATAAACCGTTGTCGCGCCGCCGGATCAGCACAATTCGACCATCCGGTAAAATAGGGATTATGCTCGTACCAGTAATGGGATGACGGAAGATAATACCCAGTACGGTTTGCCCAATGCGCCATAAGTTACGTGTGGACTGAACAGCCACTGCAAAAAAAGCAAGAATGTTCAATTTTAAAATCTTTGGCTTGTAGTGTAGAGTTTCCCCACCATTCACATTTTTTCAACTGAAATGTTGAGTTGCGTACGATACAACAATGTTTGTGGTTTGGGATTTCATTCTAACGATTAACGTAGAATTAATGTAGATTCTAGCATTTACTTAAACTCAGAGTCCTGTACGTCTGAATACATAGATTTCTGACTCCAGCAAATTTTTAACTTCTAGCAAAAACACTATACTTGCTCTAATGACAAGTAATTCTCATAATTTTGATTTCTTCTATTCCTTGCCTGAATAAACCAAGAGTTTTGCAATACAAGGATTCTATAGTGTGCTTTACCAAGTGTAAGCATCGCTATGATTTTACATATTATTAGTTTGTCTTTTAACTTATAATATGCTACACTAGCGTACCGTCTAAAATTATTAAGTTGCAAAACTAGGCTAAATTTATATAAGTAATACCAATACCTGTTATTGCCTACAATCAGCCTAGAAGTAGCTTTTTTGTTGTTTATTAATGAGGTGAACATGGCTAAGCGCCGTAATCCCAAGAAAGAAAAGGCGCTACGGAACCAGGCGTATGCCCGAAAGTTTCGTAAACGGACTACAACGGGACGTTTCCAAAGAAGGTTCCAACAAAGACCGCCGAAGAATGAAGAGGATGAGGGCGCAGCATCAATTGCTGCTGCTGAATAAGTTCTCTGTGAGAATTTATTTTGCCTGATCGCTTTTTAAGGTGTGAGGGCGTACATTATGTACGCCTTTGTAGGTTATTTAGCAGTCATTTGGGCGCGGGCGCTAAGGAGTGCGCCTTTGACTTGTGCAAAGCCTGTGCCACCGTAGCTATTACGAGCTGCAACCACTTGCTGGGGTAAAATTGCCTGGTAAATGTCTTCTGCAAATACTGGATGAAGTTGTTGCCACTCCTCCAAGCTCAAATCTTTGAGGAGTTTTCCGGCAGCAATACTGGTTTTGACGACTTTTCCCACAAGATTGTATGCTTCTCGGAAAGGAACACCCCGTGCAGCAAGATAGTCTGCTACATCAGTAGCATTAGAAAAGTCTTCTGCGACAGCTTCTGCCAAGCGCTGAGTACGAAATTCTAAACCTTCTCGAAGTAAAACTGTCATTGCTTCTAAACAAGCTTTGAGTGTGACGACACTATCAAATAAACCTTCTTTGTCCTCTTGCAGGTCTTTGTTGTAAGCCAAGGGTAGCCCCTTCATCATGACCAACATTGCCTGAAGATGACCAAATACACGTCCAGTTTTCCCGCGCACCAATTCCGGTACGTCGGGGTTCTTTTTTTGGGGCATAATGCTGGAACCTGTCGCGCAGCTATCGTTAAGAGTCACAAAGCTAAATTCCTCTGATGCCCAAAGAATGACTTCTTCTGATAGACGACTGAGGTGAACCATAATCAGACTAGCAGCACAGAGAAATTCGATCGCAAAATCGCGATCGCTCACTCCATCAAGACTATTTGCATAAACTCCCTCAAAATCCAAAAGTTTTGCTGTATAGTGGCGGTCTATAGGGAAAGTCGTTCCTGCCAAAGCACCGCACCCCAATGGTGAAATATTAACTCGATGAGAAACATCTCCTAAACGTTCCCAGTCACGTTGCGCCATATGAAAATATGCCAGCAAATGATGAGCTAAACTCAAAGGTTGGGCACGTTGCAGGTGAGTATAACCAGGAATCAGCGTTTCAACGTTTTTTTCAGCGATATCAAGTAATACTTGTTGAAATTCTCGCAATTGGTTGCGGATTTGTTGAATTTGGTCGCGGAGATAGAGTCTAGTATCAGTACCTACTTGGTCATTGCGGGAGCGAGCAGTGTGTAACTTTTTACCTAAGTCGCCAACAATTTCCACAAGACGCCGCTCAACAGCAAAATGTACGTCTTCTGCTTCGATACCTGGGTGAAATTTGTCTTGGCGATATTCCTGACGAATTTGCTCTAAACCTGTAACGAGTTGCTCTCCTTCTTCCTGAGAAATGATACCGGTGTGAGCTAGCATTTTGGCATGAGCTTGAGAGCCAGTGAGGTCATACTCAATTAATTCAATGTCAAAATTAATACTTGCATTAAACAGAGCGATCGCAGGATGTAGTGCCGATTCAAACCGTTGACTCCAAGTTTGTTGTTTTGTCATGAGTGTGGGAAAATTGTGAAGTTAACTAAACTCTCCAATTATGGTTGCCATCGGTAGAAATAGTGAGAGTTCTTGATCTTGAAAAGGAATAAACTCATACTTGAGATAAAATTCCCTTGCCTGAAAATCAATAGCATCGACTCTCACAGCATATACCCCAATTTCTTGAGAAGCACGAACACCACGGTAGAGAGCATCGGTTAACAATTCCCCTCCCAAACCTTGTCCTTTCACTGGATGATCTACAGCTAATCTCCCAATTAGTATCGCTGGAATTGGATAGGCAGGCATTCCACGTTGATAAGATTCCGGTAAAGACTCGTACTCAATGACACTGGCGCTGACAGTATAATATCCATCAATTTTCAAACTTTCCGATGCCGGAATTGCCACAAATGTTTTGGCAACTCCCTTATTATGATTTTGCCGCGCATATTTTTTGAGATAATCATTCAAAATCGGATAACCGCAATCAAAAGAATCTCTCTGATGTTTTTTTTCAATTGGTACAAAAGTCCATCTCGCCTCCCTATCACTTGTCATACTTCTTTCTATATTTGTGGATAGCAGATTTGAGTTTTCCTTTGAGTTCTGGCGGATTTTCTATTACTGACATAAACAAATCTCTGTCACGATTAGACAGCACTAGCCTTTCATTAGTATCTATATCTTGTTTAGCGGCGGGCAAAACATGAAACAGTGTATAAGCACTCAAAGAAATTCCTTTGAGACTTGCAGCACGTTCTAATAGTTCTTTTTGTTCTTGGGTGACTCGTAAATCGATGCGACAATCTTTTGCAGATGATAGTTCTGACATGACTAATTCCTAGCTTCAGCTTAGTCTTTATTTACAGTATAAGTAATAGTGGCGGACAATGTACACACAAAACGTCCTACTTCCTTAATTTATAAGCTGTACGCACAATTTGCCCCGCCAAGACTGCTGCACCAAAACCATTATCAATATTCACTACACCCACACCTGCTGCACAAGAGTTGAGCATTGTCAACAGTGGCGCTAAACCTCCAAAACTTGCGCCGTAACCAATGCTAGTGGGAACAGCGACAACAGGACAATCTGCCAAACCTGCAACTACGCTAGGTAAAGCGCCTTCCATCCCCGCTACAACAATCAAGACTGACGCTGATTCAATAACATGGCGGTTATTTAGTAAACGATGAATTCCTGCAACTCCCACATCCCAAAGACGCTGTACATGGAAACCAGAAAGTTCTGCAGTGACAGCAGCTTCTTCTGCAACAGCTAAATCAGCAGTGCCAGCAGAAAGAATCCCAATTGTGCCAGGATACTGTGGTTCAATGGTAGGAGGAGTAATTGCACAAATTCGCGCCAAGTTGTAGTAGCGCAAACCTTGAACTTTTGTTTCCAGTGTGGCGAAAACATCTGGTTCTATGCGCGTCGCCATCACCACTGAGTTACGCTGGCGCATGACTTCCATAATTTGAGCAATTTGATCAGGAGTTTTGCCTAGTCCCCAAATCACTTCAGGAAATCCTGTTCTTAAGGCGCGATGATGGTCAACTTTGGCAAAATCGCCTACAGGTTCATAGGCTAAGTGTCTGAGTTTTTCTAGTGCTGTATCTGGAGTTACGTTACCATTGGCAACGGATTCTAAGAGCGATCGCAAAGATTTATCATCTGTCATTTGTCCTTTGTCCTTTGTCATTTGTTAGTTGTTATTTGCTTGTTAATGGTTATAGGAGTTTGTAAAATGCAAATGTTGGTATTTAATATATACAGTAGTTTCAAGTCAACAAAAATTTCTGTTATATCAGGAAACAGCTTAACGCTTACGTTAAATCGCAATTGTCCTGTTTTGCTGTTTTACATACCCTAAAATTATAGAAAATATAACTCCAAAACAAATTTTTATCAGCGTCTTAATACCTGATTACATTCTCCGGGCAACAAAAATGACCGAGGATGAATTAAAGTTGGAGATTGCTATCATGCTCTACAAGCAGGAAAAAATTAGTAGTGGCAAAGCCCGTGCTTGGACTGGACTGACAGTGATTGAATTTCAACATGAACTTGCTAAGCGCGGACTCTCTATCAACTATGATGTGCAGGATTTCCAGTCGGATGTCAGAACACTGCAATCGATGGGGTTGCTGTGATTGTTGTTAGCGATACATCGCCTATTACGAATCGCTGCGGACATACCTTGAAATTTTTACGCCGACTTACTTATGCTGTGAATAACTGAGACTTATTCTGCAACTTTAATTTCATATTTATTCCATAACGCTCCTCTTTGAGAACCGAGAGCAGAGAATTTGACATTTTGTAGGCGATCGCGCACTGCTGCTAATGATAAAGGATTGACCAAGTAAATGAAAGGTAGATATTCTTGCGAGATACGTTGCGTTTCGGCGTAAATCTCCTTACGCTTGTTTTGGTCAAACTCCTGCGCTGCTTTTATATAAAGACGACCAATTTCCGCTTCCCATTCCGGAACTTCCCTTCCAATCAGCGGTTCTCGTCCTGGTAGTGGTTTTTGGTTGAAGACGTGCAAGCCACCATCAGGTGTCCAGACATTTGCTCCATCATGTGGTTCTGCTCCTCCAATAAAGCTTCCAACGTAAGATTCCCAATCGAAGGTATTAGAAAGTTTGTCTGTGAGGGTATTAAAAGTCATTGGGTTAAAATCAACTTGAATACCAATTTTACTTAAGTCTTGCTTTATTTGTGCCCCCATTGTCACACGGGTTTTATTTTCAACATTAGTTAACAGAGTGAAGCGTACACGATTCCCGTCAGCATCTAACAATTGGTTTCTGGTATTATATTTGAAACCGGCATTTAAGAGTAATTCTTTCGCTTTTTCTGGATTGTCATCATAAATTTTTACATCTTTATTTGGAGGAGTATAAAAGGGGCTTTGAGGGTCAATGGGCGAATTATGTATTGTCCCAATTCCTCGATATACGTTGATCAGCATTGCTTTTCGGTCAATAGTATGAGCAATTGCTTGCCGAAATCCCAATGTATTAAACCAACGAGATTTTATAGGGTTAATAAGAGGCTGTCCGTTTCGCCGACCTTTATTTAAATTGAAGGAAATAAAATTGGTAGTAAATTCTGGACCACCATTGTAAATCGTAAACTTTCCTCTTTTTTCTTCTCGCTTCAACAAAGAAAAGTTTTCCGGAGTCACCGCAACTGTATCTAATCCACCAGAACGAAATTGTAGAATCATCGTATCGGAAGATTCAATAATTTGCCAAATAATTCGCTCGGTATAAGGCAATTGATTACCTTGGCTATCTTTACGCCAGTAGTGAGAATTACGCCTAAACACGACACGTTGACTAGGAACGTAACGTTCTATTTTATAAGGACCATTAACAATAATTTTGGCAGGTTCAGTACCTGTTCCCCAAGTCGAGAGAAATAGAGGATTTCCCTTGGCATCTTGAGATTGAAGAGATGCTTCTAAGGCATGTTTTGGCAAGATCCCAACTGAATTTGTTGATGATCCACTTGTTGTATAGAGAAAAGGTGAAAACGGTTCAGGAAATGTAAATTCAACTCGACGATTATCTATTTTTCTTATTTTGGGGAAAGCCGCACTGGAACCGATTTTAAGTCCATCTTTCCAATCAGTAGGAATTTTGGGATTAAAAATAATATCTTGATAGGTGAAGATGACATCATCAGCAGTCAGTGGTTCGCCATCAGACCATTTTAAATTCTCGCGCAGAGTAAAAGTAATCAGTTTTTTATCATCAGAAATTTTCCAAGATTCAGCTAAGGCTGGCTCAATTTTGCCCGTCATACCGTTAAGGGTTGTTAGTCCTTCAGCGGTAAACAAAAAAACGTGAGGATACTCTTGATTGAAGGCGTAGTTAAAGGTTTTTGGATCACCTAAAGTTGTAGTAACCCATTGGGATGCTTGCGCCGCCTGAGTTTTAAAATTGGCTGGGTTGCAGCTGGTGAAAATGAGCTGACAAGTCAGCCAGAGAGTTAATATCAGAAAAATTGAAAGCCAGCGACGCCGAAATGGAAAAAAGACAAACATCATGAAACAGATACTATAGGAATCCGGTTTGATTTGGTGAACAGCTCGTCAGGGCGCTTAACAGGGAAAAAGCAATACAGGTATACTGAGTTTTTTTCAAAAATCAAATAGGAGTCCTATATAATCTTCTGGCAATCATACACCTTATAAAGCTTCCGCTGGGTTGTTAGTCCTTCAGCGGTAAACAAAAATTGGTTGCTTTTATATTTTGCAGCCTGAATTTAGCCCAACCTATACACAACTAGTTTTCTGTAACTTTGATTTCATGAATGTTCCAGAATGGCCCGCCAAGAGCAGAGTATTTGATACCTTGGAAGCGATCGCGCACCGCCGCCAATGAATAGACATTAACCAGGTAAATAAATGGTAGATATTCCTGGGAAATCTGTTGAGTTTTGGCATAAATCGCTTTCACTTTAGCTTCGTCAAACTCTTGTGTAGCTTGGATATAAAGCTTCCCAATTTCTGCTTCCCAAGGAGCCACCTCCCAACCTTGAATGGGCTTTTGTCCTGGTTGGGGTTTCTGATTAAACATATGTAATCCGCCTTTAGGTGCCCAAATATTGGCACCATCATTTGGTTCTAGCCCGCCAGTGAGTCCCATCAGAGCAGCTTCCCAGTCCAAGGTGTTAGAAGTTTTGTCGGTGAAAGCACTCCATGCCAATGGGGTAAAATCAACTTGAATACCGATTTTGCTTAAGTCTTGTTTAATTTGCGATCCGAGTGCCTCACGGATTTTATTTCCTGCATTGGTGACCAAAGTGAAGCGGACGCGGTTCCCTTCAGAATCAAGTAGCTGACCTCTGTCGGTATACTTAAATCCTGCTTTCAGTAGCAGTTCCTTCGCCTTTTTTGGATTGTAGTTATAAACTTTCAGCCCTTCTTTCGCCGAAAGGTAATAGGGACTTTGCACGGAAATTGGAGAATTTTGCACTTCTCCCAAACCACGAAAAGTATTGTTAATCATCGTTTGGCGATCAATTGCATAAGCTATAGCCTGCCGAAATTCTACAGTATTGAACCAACGCGACTTTACTGGATTGACCAACGGCTTGCCGTTCCTTTTACCTTTATTTAGATTGAACCAAACAAAATTAGTACCAGCGGCTGGGCCACCATTGTAAATTGTGAATTTACCTTGTTTTTCTTGCCGCTTTAGCAAAGAAAAGAATTCTGGCGACACTCCTACAGAATCCAATCCTCCAGAACGAAATTGCACCAAGGAAGTATCTGTCGATTCCACAATTTGCCAAATCATGCGTTCAATATAAGGCTGGGCATTACCTTTATCATCCTTACGCCAATAGTAGGGGTTGCGTCGAAGCACCACACGTTGACTGGTTTCATAACGCTCTAGCTTATAAGGACCATTGACAATAATTTGGTCTGGAGGAGTATCAATGCGCCACTTTGATAAAAAAGTCGGTTTTCCCTCTGCATTTTTCGCTTTTACTGATTCTTGCAACGCATGGGCAGGCAAAATTGGATAACCTGTATTCGGCAGGAAAGGTCTAAAGGGTTCCGGTACGCTAAACTCAACGCGACGTTCATCTACTTTTCGCACAGTAGGTAGCTTACCACTTTCACCTATCCTCAAGGTGTCTCTGACATCCGTGGGAATCGCTTCATTGAGGTAAATATCGTTATAGGTAAAGACCACATCATCTACTGTGAGTGGCTGACCATCAGACCATTTCAAACCCTCACGCAGGGTAAAAACAATCCGTAGTTTGTCATCAGAAATTTGCCAAGATTCGGCTAGGGCTGGCTCGATTTTACCAGTGATTGAATTTTGGGTGATTAGCCCCTCAAAAGTTAATCCAAGAAGGGTTGCTGTTGATGCATCTTGATTGAGTGGGAAGTTAAAGGTTTGCGGATCACTGAGCATGCTGCGTACCAATTGCGGTACTTGAGCCGCTTGGCTTTTAAACTGACTGGGATTGCAGCCATTGAGGGCTAGTACTACGAATAGACCTAATGAGGCGAAAATCCAAGCACGTTGGAAAAGTTGTTTAAAAATGCCGGAATTCATATACTACTTTTTGTCTACTTCTTTCAACTCGTATATATTCCAAGCGTATCCTCTAGGAGAGGTCAAAACGGCAGAGTATTTTACGCCTTGAATAGTATTGCGTACCGCAACTAAAGCCAGCGTATTAACCAAGTGAACAAAAGGTACATATTCTTGTGCCAAACGTTGTGTTTCATTATAAATAGCTTTACGCTTCGCTTCATCAAATTCTCTTGCTCCTGCAATGAAGAGGTCTTCAATCTTCTTTTCCCAATCGGAAGCTTCCCAACCTTCTATAGGGGGTTGTCCTTTTTGGGGTTTCTGATTGAAAACGTGGAAGCTACCTTCTACAGTCCAAACGTTGTAACCATCATGTGGCTCAATACTGCCACTCATCCCTCCTAAATAACTCTCCCAGTCAAGGGTGTTAGAAATTTTGTCTCCCTGGACACTGAAGTCAACATATTGTAAATCAACTGTAATACCTATCTTGCTCAAATTCTGCTTGATCATAGGTGGGACTGAGGGTCTATTACTAGCAGGCGCTAACATTGTGTAGCGCACTTGATGACCATCGCTATCCAGTAACTGACCTTTGCTATCGTATTTAAATCCTGCTCCTAGTAAAAGTTGCTTAGCTTTTTCAGGATTGTACTCATAAGCTTTGAGACCTTGTTTGGGAGACAAGTAGTATGGACTGGGAGCAAAAACTGGTGAATCTTGGGTTTCACCCAATCCCCGCAGTTGGTTGTTAATTATGGTTCGACGATCAATAGCGTAAGCAACAGCTTGTCTAAAAGCAACGTTGTTAAACCAACGGGACTTAATCGGATCGACAAGAGGTTTGCCGTTGCGACGACCTTTGTTAAGGTTAAAAGCAATGAAACTTGTGCCAGTGTCAGGTCCTGCATTTTGGATGCTAAAGTTACCCCGTTTTTCTTCACGCTTGAGCAATTGGAAGGTTCCAGGACCAACTTCGAGTATATCTAAGCCTCCAGAACGAAACTGCATTAAACTAGTGTCGCCATTTTCTACGATTTGCCAGACAACACGCTCAATATATGGCTGCTGATTACCTTGTGCATCCTTACGCCAGTAGTATGGGTTACGCCGAAATACCAATCGTTGACTGGGTGCGTAGGTCTCAAGAGTATAAGGTCCATTCACAATTATTTTCTTGGGGTCTGTGTCTATTCCCCAAGTGGAGAAAAACACTGGTCTACCGTCGGCTCGATTGGTTTCTACTGCTTGGCGTAAGGCGTGTTCTGGTAAAATTGCTAGTTCTGCTGCAACTAATGCCAGAAAGGGTACATAGGGTTCTGGCATGACAAATTCTACTCGACGGTTGTCGAGTTTGCGGACTTTGGGAAAAGCCTTACTGATACCAATGCGGAGATTATCCTGAGAGTAGGTGGGAATGCGCTTGTTCATATAGATGTCGTTGAACGAGAAAACAACATCATCAGCTGTTAATGGCTTGCCATCCGACCACTTCAATCCCTCACGTAAGGTAAAGACATATCGCAGCTTATCCTCGGAAATTTCCCAAGACTGGGCTAAAGCAGGCTCAATCTTTTTCGTGACTCCGTTTAAAGCAGCTAAAGGCTCATAGGTAAAATTAAAGATATTGGGAGTCGTTTGGTTGAGAGCCGCGTTAAAGGTTTGAGGATTACTCCCAGTAGCGATAACCAGCTGTGGAACTTGTGCGGCTTGGGTTTTAAACTGACTAGGATTGCAGCCATTGAGGGCTACTACTACCAAAAGACCCAGTAAAGCGACAATCCAACTACGTTGGAAAAGTTGTTTAAAAATACTAAACTTCATAAATCTTAATGACTACTGTTACTTAATTTAGTAGTCCTTTCTAGGACTTTTAGTTCGTGAAGATTCCAGAGCAAGCCGTCTAAAATCGATATTCGGATACTGCTGCTTGGATTCTAAAATTTGCTGGATTACAAGGTACGACAGCCCGGAGCGCTAAACAATGCAAGCAATACTACCACCAACAATTGACGCAAGATAAGATAAAACATAAAGTTGTATTTCAAATACAGTCCGAAAACTGATATTGTATCTAAATTGAAGAATATTTTAATGCTGCTGTTGCAGTTATTTACGCCAATAAAGCCTGCTTATGCAGGCTTTTACGTAAAAAAGCAAGCCACAACAGACTTTGTTTAGCTATCGCCACAAACTTGTTGCAGTGTGGAAAAAAATTCTGGGTAAGATACCGCTGCTGCTTCTGCACGCTGGATAATCGTTTGACCAGAAGCTTTGAGAGATGCGATCGCCAAACTCATCGCAATCCGGTGATCTGTATGACTATCAACCTCAGCACCCGATAGAAAGGTTCCGCCAGTAATTTCCATACCATCAGGTAATTCTGTTACCTTTGCCCCCATTTTGTTGAGTTGCTGTGCTGTGACAGCAATGCGATCGCTCTCTTTGACCCTTAACTCAGCAGCGTCTTGAATGATTGTTGTTCCTTCAGCAAAAACCGCCGCCACTGCCAAAATTGGTATTTCATCAATCAACCTAGGGATAATATCACCAGAGATAGTGCAACTTTTCAAACGACTGGAACGCACTCGTAAATCAGCGACTGGTTCCCCAGCCACCTCCCGCTGATTTTCTTGTTGGATATCTGCCCCCATCATCGCCAAGGCTTCTAAAATGCCTGTGCGGGTTGGATTTACTCCAACATTTTCAATAACCAGTTCAGAATCTGGTACAATTGCCCCAGCGACTAACCAAAAAGCTGCGGAACTTATATCGCCTGGAACAATCACTGTTTGCCCGTAAAGTTGAGTAGGCCCAGTGATTGTCACACTGTTCGTTTGGTGGTCTGTAACTAAATTTGCCCCAAATGCCCGTAGCATGCGTTCGCTGTGATCGCGTGAAAGTGATGGTTCTGTGACAATCGTTTTTCCCTCTGTCGTCAAACCTGCAAGGAGAATGCAAGATTTTACTTGGGCAGAGGCGATGGGGGAATTGTAGTGAATAGGTTTGAGGGACTTTCCTTGAACTGCTAAGGGTGCAAGTGTATTACCTTTTCGTCCCCAAATTTGAGATCCCATTTCTTGTAATGGTTTGATAACACGGGACATGGGACGCGATCGCAAGGAACTATCACCTGTCACGGTAAAAAAGCGCCCAGCATGAGATGCCAAAAGTCCTAGCATCAGGCGTATCGTTGTTCCAGAGTTACCAGCATCTAAGACATCAACTGGTTCTTGTAAGTTTCCTAAACCGATGCCTTTAACCCGCACCAATTCCGTATTCAACTCCGAAATTTCTGCCCCCATAGCTTGGAAACAGCTAGCTGTGCTACGGGGATCTTCTCCCAAAAGTAGACCGGAAATCTGGGTTTCGCCTTCGGCTATTGCGCCCAGCATCAAAGCTCTATGGGAGATAGATTTATCACCTGGAACACGGATGCGACCTTGTAGAGATAGAGAAGCAGCAGGCTCAATAATTAAGTTTTGAGAAGCGTTCTCCCTCTTTTCTACGGTTATAACAGAAGCTGACATTAAGATAAACTGGCGTTGACTGCGCTAGTATCGTATCGCTTTCTTTGCTCCTCCTGCTCTACTAATCTTTATCAATTTCTTCTTGTAACTCATCTCATTGATTGGCTTTCTGCCCTTATCGCTGCCATGCTTACTCACCATCGCAAGCCCGTGTACCTATCACTTATTTCCACAGATCTACCAGTTTGGTCTGTTGTGGAAACTGCCGCGACACTCTACCAAAAAGATCGCGACAGATTCCACCTACTTTTGTCAGCACCACCTGTAAAAGACTCTCAAAACGTAGACGACTCTCTGCTGACAGACAACACACTTTGCCAAGAACAAAGTAGCACTCAAGTCCCTAGTGGTCCGCGAGTACTATGGCTGGAGATTTCCCCTTACAGAGTGACTATGACTATGCAAGGAAATGGTCAGTTAAGTTATCGTCACTTTTGGGAACAGGGAGTTTACGGCATTACTCGCTATTGGTTACCTGTTGAATCATTACAACCTAGCGAACCCATTCGTTTACGAAATTTCACCCGCAGCCTAACACTCGACGGACACCCCTTACCAAAGCATCTACGAGTGGAGTACGAATTGTGGGCAGGAAAAATTCAACTAGGATCTTACGTCCTTAGTTTAGAAATAAAACAGTAAAGGTAAATAATAAAAATCCTCCTTTGCAATTATTTCTCCTTTGTTAAGGAGGATTTTTATCAGTTATCAATTATCAATTATCAGTTATCAGTTATTACTGTTCACTGTTCTGTGTGAGGCTGTAAGTGTTCTTTAACCAAAATAACTAGGTTCATTTCCAGGTTTCCACTTAATATTACAACCAATACTGGGTATTTGGTTGGCTGTAACTCGTTGACCTGACAATACCGCGTCAATAGCTGCGCGTAGATCTCTACCTGTTACAGGTTTGCCATTACCAGGGCGACTATCATCTAATTGTCCTCGATAAACAAGTTGACGCCTGTCATCAAAGAGAAAGAAATCTGGTGTGCAAGCTGCTGTGTAAGCTTTTGCAGTTTTTTGGCTTTCGTCGTAACAAAAAGGAAATTTAAAATCAAGTTCTATCGCCATTGCCCTTAAAAATTCTGGATCATCATCTCGATAATTGTTGACATCATTGCTGCTGATGGCAACAATTCCTAAACCATTATGAACGTAATCTTTTCCCAACTGCGCCAATTCGACCTTCACGTGCCTTACAAACGGGCAATGCTGACAAATAAACATCACAAGTAAAGCTTGTTTATCAGCAAAAGTCGAAAGCGAAATCGTTTCTTGATGTACCACATCCGATAGATGAAAATCTGGCGCTTTAGTACCTAGGGGTAACATTGTTGAAGCAGTTAAAGCCATAATCCTAATATATTTTTCCGCAAGACTGAATCATATCGATTTCAATATACCAATTGTTTGTAATTAATAAAACCTTTTCACAGATGATAGTTTCTGTGTATTGTTAATATATTTTGATTTAAGAAACATTTTTTCAAGTTAACGGAAATGACGTGACTGTGGTTGATTTTGAAGCCTATATGGGGAACGAGGCGCATTACTTCGCAAAAGGAGCAAAGGAATACTGAGAATTCCAAAAATAATGACTACTCCAGCCATTACCCAAACAGTAAACTTACTAGGTTGATAGTTCCCTTCTTCAATTTGGGAAAAAACTTGGTTATATCGCCACACTGCTAAAAGTAAAGTAAGAATACCAAATATTACCAAACAAATACCCAAATTTTCTGAGGTGAAAAAAGGATGTGGTGCTGGTTCGTGTTGCTGTTGAGTCAGAGAGAAATTAAGCTGGCGTATAAATAGACCAAATCTAGCAATAGCAAAACCAAAGCCAATTAGTGATATGGAAGTGCGTAGCCAAGCTAAAAATGTCCGCTCGTTTGCTTGATGCTCCCTTTGACGATCAATTTTGGGCATTTTGCTCATAATCTACCAGTTTTTTCCTGTTTCACCCACAACAGAACACTACCGTATTATGTCCTCATAAATACTCCCTCTGACGGGTAGCTTTTACAGAGGTAGAGAAAACACAGCTGTTGGTAGAATCTGAGATCTTGCACCATTATCAATCACCGTAGGGTGGGCACTGCCCACAACGTAAAAATAAGGTTTTGAGCGAACTCTAGGCAGTGCCCACCTTACAAAAATTGCAATAACGCAACTGCTGCAAGATGTGAGCGCCCAAAGGGCGCGATTACACGCCCACAATAAATGAAAGAA
>NZ_JCACKO010000050.1:0-38339 GCF_059505445.1 Brasilonema angustatum
ATAATTTAACTTATTTACTACTTGCTTACTCCGGAAAGTGACAGAAGAGGGATAAAGCTAGCGCTGCGATTTCTTCGGGCTTGACGATTTTCCCTAAAGGAATTGCTTTTAAAGATTCTGCCTTAACTTCTTCCACACTCACACCCTGACTCTGAGCATTTTGCTGTGCTAAACTTTCTGCACGTTCAGTTGCTGTCAAACCTGGTGAAATGGCGTTAATACGAATATTGTGTTGAGCTAACTCTTTAGAAATCCCCCGCGTAAAATTTAACAGCGCAGCATTCGTTGTACCACCAGGGAGAAAACTAGGACGGGGTGTGCGTCCTGCACCGCCAATAATATTCACAATCCGCCCATCACGCCGACTTTGCAGATGGGGCAAAATGGCTCTTACCAGGCGAATGTAGCCCAATAATTTTAAGTTCCAAGCATCCAAAAATGCATCATCACCAAGGTCAATAAATGCTCCTGCGCGGGCTGAACCAGCGTTATTAATGACGATATCAATCTGACCTAATTGTTCTAGTGCGGTGGAAACAACTTTCTCTACACCCTCCGCTTGACTGAGATCGGCACTGATAGAGATGATTGTAGCACCACTACTAGGAAGTGATTCGATAGTGCTGACTGCTTGCTCTAATCTTTCGGGATTCCGGGCGGCGATCGCCACATTCACACCTTCACTATAGAGGGCTTTGGCAATAGCTAGTCCAATTCCGGCACTACCACCGGTAACAATTGCCGTTTTACCTGATAGTTGTAGATCTAAACTCATACTGACCTCCCGGGAGTGTGGAAACCGTGCGCTTTCAAGCCACGGAGGAAACACGACACGGTTGATTTATCAACCGTCAAAGTCTTCAAACTAGGCATATGAGTAACCGTCCTTTTTGTGAATGTGTTTGCAATGCTTGTACGAAATACCTTGAACTAATCCGTTTTTGGTTGAAATATTAAAACTGCCTGTTGCACGAGTTGCAATTCTTCCAACATATTGACCAATCTTTTTCCCAGAAGTAACAACAGCTTTTACAATGTCTCCAGTCTGAAAACCAAAATGGAATTTAGTTCTTGAGCAATGACAACTAGGGAAACCATATTTGTCAGTACGGCATAATTGATGGGTTCCGTGCCCGTTTGCTGCGATCAGCAAGGGTTTTACATTCTTGACATTGAGAATTGGCGTAGATTTCCCAACACATTGTGCGCCAGGGTCTATTTTATTCTAAGTGGGTAAACAGGTGCGCGAGGACGTGATTCTTTAAGTATTAGCGTAAAAGGAAAGCGTCTAAATATCGCTGCTTTCTTGTTCCTTAAAAGCTGCCTTGCTGTTGCTGCGTGAATTGAATCTAGTGGTCGTTTATCTGAATCTATTACAAAAACTTTGGACATTTTATGTCCCTCCTTTCGACTACGCTCAAGGCAAGCCTTTCGGGTAATGTGAGCTTTGACAATGTTCAGAATCGGTACTATCCAAAAGACACTTCCTTAACCCATACAGATGTTTAATCTTTTGGTTCTAGAGCTACAAACTAGCTACGCATTTGTAGGTAGGAACTTTAACGCTTGTTCTGAACGTAGTGCGCTAACCACTTAGTCTGGTAAGCTAGGGCTTCAACGTTTGCTGAAGCCCCCAAATTCAATTTGGGGGTTGCTTACAGCAATTTACACACAAAAACGTAATTTAGTTGTGATGTCTTCAATTCCTGACGTGCAGTACAGCCTTACCTGGAAAGTGTCTATCAAGTAGTTTTTGTGCTACATCAGCTATTTGTGTCCAATCAGCTTCTAAATCGATGTGCGGACGCAATTGTGCTGATTCTACTAAATTTGCCAGCCGTTTCAACCCAACTGCTGCCGATTCTCGTTGTAGTTCATGAAACAAGATAAAGCCGTATAAACTTGCACCACCAGTACCATAGAAGCGTTGAGCGTTGAATGTCACTTCATTTCCCCCTGAGGTGCCAAACAGAACGATCGCCCCATCCTGTGCTAACAAACCGAGGGCTGTTCCCAGGACATTCCCACCCACAGACTCCAAAATCAAATGATATGGACCGTACTCACTGACTGTTGAAACATCTTCACCAATGACAACAGAATGCGCCCCAGCATCTTTGACAAAAGCTTCGTATTCTGGACGGCGAATGTGTGCGACAACTTGCGCCCCACTCAACCGCGCTAACTGGATGGCAAAGTTACCAACACCACCGGATGCACCTGTAATTAAGACTGGACGATTTAGAAGCGAACCACCTTTGAGTAAAGCATGGTAAGCCGTTAAACCTGCTACAGGTAATGTAGCAGCTTGGCCAAAGGATACTGAGGGTGGTAATTCCGCTAGAGAGTGGGTGGGTACAGACACCAATTCTCCCCAAGCACCAGAACGAAGAAAACCAACTACCCGCGTTCCTTGAGTTGGTCCGGAATTATCAGCCGCAGGGGTTTCAACTGTTCCCGCTAAGTCCCAACCAGGTCGCCAAAGCGCTTCAGCAGTAGTGGAACGTCTGATTTCACCACGGTTGAGAGAAATTGCTGCTACCCGAATCACCGCCTCATTAGCAGCAGGTGTCGGTGCATCAACCTCACGCAGTGCCAAACGTCCTGATACATTGGGATCGACAACAACGGCACGTATTTTACTCATGTTGAAAATCTCCTGAATGAGTTTGAAAGTTATCAGATGTAGTTTCTTGAGAAAGAATAGTAATAATTTCGCTAAAGTTACGTGTGTCTTTACGTTCTTCTGGTGTTTCCTTCCCCAATGAGGTTTCTTTCACCAAGTCGTAAATATCGGCTGCTCCTTGGAAAGTCCGCTCAGTCAAACCCAACGCTTGAAAGGTTTCGGCAATCTCTTCCATTTCCCCCACCCAGCGATGAGCTTTAGGTGTCATGGAGGGAATGGAACGGGTTAGTATATTAGCTAGTTCCTGTTGGCTATTAGACAATTCATCCCACAGCTGCTGATCCAAGTTTAAGCGATGAGCCGCAATCAGTAATTGTGTGCCGATCGCTGTCAGTCCTTTCGTTAAAGCTGCATAGCACATCTTCAACCCGGAAGCTTGACCAATTTCATCACCAATTACTCGCACATCTAAGCCATAATTTTGCAACTGTTGAAATTCACTAGCTTGTTTTCCAGAAGCATAAATTCGGGTGCGATTGGGAACTCGTGGTGGCGGACCAATAATTGATGCATCCACGAATTGTCCCCCGGCTGATTCGATGATTTGGGCAACACTTTTCACTTTCTGGGGTGAAATAGCATTACAGTCAATATACAATACGCTTTTGCCAACGTTGCCTATTGTCTCGGCTACTTGCTTTGCCGCTTCTTCTGCTGCTGCGGGAACTAGAACTGACAATATCACATCGGATGCAATAACCAGTTGTTTGAGAGAACCCACATCCTGGATGTTTGCTGCTTTTGCCAATGTGATCGTGCGATCGCTTCGTCCGTCCAAAGCAGCCACTGTACTCAATCCGTGTTGATTGAGTACGGAGGCGATCGCCTGCCCCATGTCACCCGGACTTAAAATACCAACAGTTTGAATCTGCATGAAAAGCTTTACTTAATTTTCAGCTTATAACTAACAAACTAATTTAAGTTTAAGTGATTGAGTTCTCTTTTAAAGTACACTATTCTGATAGTATAACCGGATTTAACAATTTCAAACAATATAGGACTCCTATTTGATTTTTGAACGACACGTAGGGTGGGCAGTGCTTAGCAAAACCTGGATGTTGTCAGCAAAATACGAAAAGCACTGCCCACCCTACAATACTTAAGATTTTTCATAAATCATTTAGGATTGCTATATCACAGCAAACCTTAAGTAAGTGGGTGAGCTACTTAACAGTGATGCGCGAAAACAAGATCCCCGACTTCTAGTGACAAGTCGGGGATCTCAACTAAGGTTGGCAACTCGATTTACAATTATTCATGATATGAATTTAATAGTTAGATTATCTAACTATTCTATTAACCCGATAGCGACTTGATGACAGGTCATTTCCAGCAAAAGCGATAAGCCTTTGGCTTATTGCTCCGCTTATCGCATAACTCAAGAGAATAATGAAACAGACAACGCGCCGTAAATTTATTGCAACAGCTACAATAGCAACAGGTTTTGCCCTAGCAGTGCAACCCGTTTCTGCCAAAGTCATCACCACCGATAGCAAGGGATTAGTCGCGGGTGCGGTGAAAATTCCCGTTCAAGATGGCGAAATTCCGGCTTACAGAGCGATGCCTGCAAAAGGTGGAAATTTCCCGATTGTCCTAGTAATTCAGGAAATATTTGGTGTACACGAACACATTCAGGATATCTGCCGTCGCTTTGCTAAATTAGGGTATGTGGCAGTTGCCCCCGAATTGTTTGTGCGTCAAGGCGATGTCTCGAAGTTAAGCAATATAGAAGAAATTCGCCCGATAGTAGCTAAAGTACCAGATGCTCAAGTGTTATCCGACCTTGATGCCACAGTAGACTGGACTGTGAAATCATCAAAGGGCAATAGCAATAAGTTGGGAATTACAGGCTTCTGCTGGGGTGGTCGTATTACCTGGCTGTATGCGGCACACAATCCTCAAGTTAAGGCAGGTGTCGCTTGGTATGGGAAACTGGTAGGTGATGTAACCCAATTAACACCCAAGCATCCTATTGATATTGCCTCTACGTTGAAAGTCCCCATTCTCGGACTTTATGGTGGCAAGGATACAGGTATTCCCCTAGATACCGTGGAACAGATGCGCGATCGCCTCAAGTCAGGCAGCAGCAAATCGGAAATTATTGTTTACCCAGATGCACCCCATGCCTTTTTTGCCGATTATCGCCCCTCCTACCGTGAGAAAGAAGCTAAAGAAGGCTGGCAGCGCCTCCAAGCCTGGTTTAAGCAGAATGGAGTGTAAAGTGAGGGATTGCTGACTAGACCTCTTGCATGAATCATGAAAGGAGAGACAATTCATTGTTGAGAAGTCCAGCTATCAGATTCAATCGTAGACCGAATCGCTTTCTGCGATTACAGTAGCGCTGTTGTATAAT
The DNA here is from genome assembly GCF_059505445.1 of Brasilonema angustatum. NCBI lineage: Bacteria > Bacillati > Cyanobacteriota > Cyanophyceae > Nostocales > Scytonemataceae > Brasilonema > Brasilonema angustatum. The sequence goes on from NZ_JCACKO010000050.1 coordinate 5,040, forward strand.
TCAGAAAATCTTTAACCGACGATTGATATGTTCTCCAACAATTCTCAAACGTGCTAGTTATTTATCATTGGTGAGTTTCAAAGTACGACGGAACTCACTTGGTGTTGTGCCTGTCCAACGTTTAAATGCCCGATAGAAAGCACTAGCTTCCGAAAAACCCAAGAGAAATGCCACTTCAGACACAGCCATGTGTTGTTCTTGAAGATAATGAATTGAGAGCGATCGCCGCATCTCGTCGAGAAGTTCTTGATAAGAACTACCAGCTTCCTTAAGCTTGCGCTGGAGGGTGCGGGGAACAAATCCTAAGCGTTTGGCGATCACCTCAACTCCCAAATTCCCTCCGCGTAGTTCTATACTGATTTCCCGACGAACGCTGTCGATAAAACTTTCTGAATGAGGCAACTTCGCCAGTAAATCCTCAATATAGCGATCTAGCACTCTTCCAAGTCCAGGATATGATTTCAAGAGCGGTGAAGAGAGAAAAGTAGAATCAAAAGCAATTTCATTAACGGGCTGCCCAAACTTTAGGGGAGCGCGAAATAATCGATGATAGGCAGAAATATCCTCAGGTAAGCTGTACTGAAACCCCACTTTGAGGGGCACAAAATCTACTCCTGTTATTCTCCGAATCAGCAAGAAGATACCTGCTACAACCCAATCACAGTTAGCACGGTATGGAGAGATAGGGAAACTTGGGACGGTATGAGTTAGGCGTGCAACCTTCCCTTTAACCTCAAAAGTCATCTCTGCCTCTTCGTGCAGAACTCTTACTGAGCGAACAATACGCCGCATTGCCTCATTCAAATTAGGACTACTCTCAACGGCATAACCTACCACATCCCAGCAACTAGGCTGTGCGAACTCCGCCATCCTTAGACCAATGCTAGGATTGCCAGAACAACGAACTAATTCTACCCAAAGGGCAATGAACTTTTCATGGGAAATGTACACATCAGCATCTTTTAAGATTTCTGGGTAAAGCCCGATGGCAGCCAACATTTGTTCCGCCTCTAAGTCTGAGTCAGCAGCAAGGGCGGCACTTAAAATGCCCTGCACTAGTTTAATTGAGACAGCGTGCAATCCCATCCTTTCCGAACCGCCTGCGTTAGTACTCTCACTGACATTTTAGGTCAATCTTTTGTCGTTTATAGTCATTGTATTCAGCCTTTCTCTGGAAGTAGGTTAAAGGAACAATCTAAACGATCTGGTCAATGCAGACTCTTTCAAAATCATTAAAGTGAAAAGGACGAAGTGGCGTTATGATTACCTATAAGACTGTTCGCAACATATTCAAGTATTTAGAAAGCGACACGCCCGAAAAATTTTTTGACTCTGTTGCAGATGATGTGAAATGGACTGTGTTGGGTACACAACCCCTTGCAGGCAATTATAAATCGAAAACTGCGTTCCAGCAAGCGACCTTCTCACGGCTTAATCCTTTGTTCAGCGGGGGTTTGAAATTGTTCACACGCGATGTCTTCGTTGATGGAGACACTGCGATCGTAGAACTTTACACCCAAGCGACTGCCAAGAGTGGTGTTCAGTTCAATAACGAATACTGTTGGATCTGCCAATTCCGCGATGAGCAGATTGTCGAAGTCCGTGCTTACTTAGACTCAGCCTTGGTCACTAAGGTCATCGAAGCAGGAACAACCGACGTTAGATGACATCGCAAGTCGATTAAATCATTGGAGAATTGCGTGAACAGACTCACGATCACCATCTCCAATATTTCAAGGAAAACGCCACCAAAATCCACATTGGTGAACCATTCGAGAACGCAGAGGGCGGCAGCATTTGCGACGCTGATGATCGTCAACGTCGCAAATGCTGCTGAGGCGCGTACTTTCATCGACAACGAACCGTTTCACAAAGCTGGGGTGTTTGAGTTGGTGCGCGTGCGTCGCTGGCGACAGATGCAGCCAGAAGTGGTTCCTGGGGTAAACGGAAGTACTGCTCAGGAAGCACGACTTCAGTTAAAGGAGTTACGACTGAAAGAATTGATTGTATGACCGTGAATGTAGTAACGAGTCGCAACAATAGTTTATGCTCCCAGCATAAAGCGTTCCACCGTTAACCCTTCTAGGAGTTACGCACTGTACAAATTAACCATAATATGAATGACGCAAAATGGAGGTTTCAGGCGCTGAGTACAACCCTGACTTGGTTGGATACGCTTCTTTCATGTCGGCAGGCATCTGACTCAACGGGAGTTTCCTCAAACCGACCAAACGTGCCAAAGTCGGAATTTTCGGTCATATTGTTGGTACTTCGCTTAGCGTAAAGAAGGTAGGACTTACGCATCGTACATAAGTACTACACGCAATATGGGTATTTCAGCTATGTTGAGCAGCTAGCGATTGCGCTGCGCGCAGACACCAGAGGCGTATCGCAACAGAGCAAGTAAATTAGGGTTATACGAAGCGCCTGAAACTACCCAATCTCGTACTACATATTATGGTTAATTTGTACAGTGCGTAAGTCCTAGATGTTTGCCGAAATTGATGACAAAAGCTTTGGCAGCGGCTTCGATGCCGCCTTCTCGCCGGACGCCGAAGACGAATTCGGCGTGGGGCATCTCCATGGGTTGGAGCAGATCAAGACGCACTTGAAAAAATTCGACTCCAAGATGGATACTAAACACGAAGTGCTCGAATTTTGGGATGGCGGTGCCACGAAGCTGGCACGAGGCCGGGTTATCATGACCGCGCACGAGACCCCCCACAAAACGAGCATCCCCGTTTTTGTCCATATCCTTGAGATGTCCAAGGATGACCCCCAAAAAATCCAGCTGTTCTACGGAGCCGTTGGACCGATGCAACTCTGAGCCCTGCGATTACTTGCCGTTCAACTTCAACCATACGGAACAACGTTTATGCCTGACACAGAAGACACCAAAACCATCATGGACCGACGCGAGGCCGAAGGCTTAGCGGGCGCGAACATGCTCGGCCTACTGGATGAACTAGAGCATGTGAGTCATCCTCTGAGCCGTTTTCTCTTGGAGGATGGTTTCGGCAGCCTGTTTGCCGACTCCATCATGGAATACCGCAACTGGGCGCTGATCACCTTGGCAAGCCTGATCGCGTTTGGTGACACCGGCGACCAGTTGCAGGTTTACCTCAAAGCCGCCGTTCAGCACGGGGCCACCGACGACGAAATCTTGTCGGTCGTCAACCATGCCTGTTTGTACGCCGGCGCACCTCGCGCCGTGAACGCCGCTCGCCATCTCGCGGGGTTTTTCACGGGCGAACGCCAGCAACGCCTGCCCGGCGTAGTCGAGAAGACCATTCGCATCGGTGATTACGAGAGCGCGGTGTGGGACAACGGCGGCGAAGGCACCCCCATCGTGCTGATCCACGCGCTTGACATGGACCACCGCTTCTGGCGGGTCGTGTACCCGAGTTTGGCTCGTCTCGGCCGGGTGATCGCCTACGATCTGCGTGGACACGGCAGGGGAAGAGGCGCGCCAGCGACGACTTCTCTCGATCAGCTCGCCGACGATACGCGCACGTTGCTGGATCTGCTGAACATCAAAAAGGCGGATGTGTACGGAGCTTCGTACGGCGGTGCCGTCGCGCAGTATTTCGCCCTGAACCATCCCGAACGCCTCCGCTCGCTCGCCTTGCTCGCCACTGCGGGCAAATCCCCGCGCGAAGCCCTCGAAGGACGGGCGGTCAACGCCGAGCAGCACGGGATGCAAGCGCAGCTTGCCGAATCACTCATCCGCTGGTTCTTGCCGGCGACCATCGCCAACAACACCTGGGAAGTGCGCTACGCCCGCCAGTGCGTCGAGCGCGCGCGGGTCGAGGATTGGGCGGCGGCCTGGCGTGCGATGGCACGTCGAGACGTGCTTGACCGTTTGAAGGAAATCAAGGTTCCCACGCTGGTTTTATCCGGCAAGCAAGACTTTTCATCCACGCCGGCGATGATGGAGGACACCGCGCGCCGACTGCCGGACGCCGAGTACAAACTTATCGATCCAGGAACCCATATGATGGTCATGGAGCAACCCGAACCGGTGGCAGCGGCGCTCGTTGCTTTCCGGCAATCGCTCTCGGCTATCCAATGCCGCTAATTGAATTTGTCTTCGAGACCACACGCACTATTACGCAAAGGAGTACACAATGACTGACTTAGGATCAGTGCAGTACCACAGCTTAATCTCAGGGTAAGCATCTTCAGAATAGTCTGCTAAACAGGAACTTCAGAAATCGCTAACCCTAATTTTTATTCCCTCGATTAGGCAATACTTATGGTTGACTTCAAACTTGCTCCAGAGACCACCTCGCTTGTCCTCATCGATCTACAGCTTGGAACGCTCAGAGGACAACTTGCTCCCTATTCAGCAAATGATGTTGTGAAGCGATGCGCCAGTCTTGCTGCTTCCTTTCGCGCACAGAGAGCTTTGGTCGCTTACCTTCGAGTGGATCTTCAAGATATGCTGCATCTCCCAACTGATCGTTCGACCGGTGATCCAAATGCGCCAATACTGCCAGCCAGTGCCTCTGAGCTAGTGCCAGAATGTGGTTACCAGGAGAGTGACTTGCTGATCACAAAGCGGCAATGGGGCGCCTTTTACGGAACTGAACTGGATCAGCAGCTTCGGCGGCACGGCATCAAGACGATCGTCCTAGGAGGCGTTGCTACGAATGCTGGAGTCGAATCTACTGCACGAGCAGCTTTTGATATGGGGTATGAAGTTGTCTTTGCTGAAGATGCGATGAGCAGCTTTACTACCGAGATGCACCGCTTTGCAGTGCAGCACATCTTCGGCTTGATGGGTCGTGTTCGTCAGTCGAGCGAGATTGTGGAGGCGCTTGTGGAATGAGTCCTCAGAATGTTAGGCTAGATTAAAGGGATTCCTACGGAGAGCTACGCTTAACGCAGATTTGCAAGCAACTCTCTCTACTTTTTTCTCAACAGGCTTTTAAGCCTATCACTTTTTGCAACATAACCTATCTCGTTACTGCGGTTGAGCTACTGCTGGGTGGGCGCATATGTTGAAGTGCATTTTAAGTTGCGGCTTAACGGAACTATCTAGTCAATGCGATTCTTTTAAAGGCATTACTCTTAACCCTTTTTTATCACTTTCTGAGGATAAGAATCTAGAATCCTTACAACATATGACTTTTATCAAAAATCTTGATTTCAGGCATTCTGTTAGAAAATAAACGCTTAAATGCTCGCTCTATCTACAGTTGAAAAATTGGCTATTATTTTTCTTTTCCCAGAGTGACTAAAAAGGGTTAAAAAAGTCACAAAACAAGCGACTCTTGTACGGCTGAATACTCTATTCGACGGCGGCTTAAAGTTGTTCACGAGCAAGGTTTATGGGAAGGAGGTGAGTCAGGATGTCCACTATGCTTTCTGATGCGATTTATCACCATTCTTCTCCGGAGAACCTAACTATTTTCAAGTTTGAACTATCAATTCAAGGACAAACAATAATATGATTAACCAGGCGACCCAAAATGACGTACAGCCTTCTTCGACGAGCAAGGGGGCTACCCAAGCTTTGGCGATATGGGTTGCGCAAACTACCTACGATCAACTGCCAGACAAGGCAATTTCGCGGTTGCGCGATTTTTTCCTAGATTGGACTGGCATCGCGGCCTTTGCCAGCGGCCACGCGGAAAGCAGCGCCGATATCAGGGTTGCCGTCAAGCGCCTGGACCCCGAAGTCGGTCCCGCCACCGTCGTCGGTGAGAAACGCGGTTTTTCGTGGCTTTATGCCGCTCTGCTCAACGGCTGTCATGCACACTCGCTTGACTTCGACGACACCAACAGGATTCAGCATGGTCACCCTAGCGCACCGGTCTTCGCAGCCTTGTTTGCCGACAGCGAGCGGCTGGACACAAGCGGCCGAGTTTTTTTTGAAGCGGCGGCGGTCGGTTATGAGATTGCCTGCCGCGTTGGTGCTGCCCTAGGACCAGGATGCTGGAAGCGCGGGTTTCACATGACCTCGGTTGCCGGGATCTTCGGCGCAGTGGCGGCCGTCGCCAAGATCCGCAAGTTTGATAGCCACACCATTGAAAATGCCTGGGGATTGGCACTCAGCAAGGCCGCAGGTTCGATGCAGTACCTGGAGAATGGCGCTTTCAACAAGCGCCTGCACCCTGGCTTCGCTGCTCATGATGCGCTGCAATGTGCGGCGCTGGCGGAAGCCGGACTTAAAGGGGCATCCTCTGCTTTTGAAGGAGAGCGCGGTCTGCTGGTAGCGTACACCGAGGAGCCGCGCCCAGCCTTCCTGCTGGATCGCCTCGGCGAAAACTGGCTCCTGCTGGACACGGCGATCAAGCCCTATCCCTCGTGCCGTCTGACGCACGGGTCGATTGATGCCGCGATCAAGCTCAGAGACTCCGTGCCCGTAGAGGACCGCGCCAAGGCAAATCTGACCGTCGAAATCTCCTCTACTGCCTACGACATCGTCGGCGAAACCTCCCCGGACAAGATTACCCCCAAGAACACAGTAGACGCGCAATTCAGCGTTTACTTCCAGGTTGCCGCCGCCTTCCTGGATGGGCAAGTCAACTGGAAGTCTTACGACCGGATCACCGCGCCCGATCTCGTTCAACTCACCAAGCGCGTCACCGTCAAAAAGAACGACGACGTGCCCGACGGCGGCGGAATCGTGACCGTCGAGGTTGATGGCAAGAAGGACACCGAGAGGGTTAACGTTCCGCTCGGCGAGCCGGAGAACTGGATCGGTGCTGCCAAGCTGCGCGAGAAGTTCATGCTGTTGTCCAGTCAAACCTACGGCAATGAGCTCGCCGCGCGGATCGCGGATCGCATCATGGCTTTCGACGCGGAAGACTCTGTGCGCAGCATCATCAAGCTCCTGCCGCTCCAGAGCGGTGAGTGAATGGTTCTCAAGAGCGCCCCATTTCTGACCCGCACACCGGTATTGTCAACTTGAGCCAGAAGCATTCTTAAATTCTTTGGGTTAAGTGATAATACCCCTGAAAGCCTTGTGAAACAGTTCAAAAAAATGTCCGAACTATTGAAAGGAGTACACAATGACTGACTTGACATCTGAACAAGCAACGCTCCGTTGCGTCATTATGCGCGGAGGAACTAGCAAGGGACTCTATTTTCACGAACACGATCTCCCGAGCCCAGGTCCCAAACGCGACAAGCTTCTGCAGCGGGTAATGGGATCGCCGGACGTTCTACAGATCGACGGCTTAGGAGGTTCGCGACCGATCACGTCCAAAGTTGCCATAATTTCCAAATCTCAGCGTGAGGATGCTGATATCAACTACACATTTGCACAAGTCGAGATCGAACGCAATCTTGTCGTATACACTGGCAACTGTGGAAATATCTCGTCCGGAGTCGGTCCTTTCGCGATCGATGAAGGTCTCATTAACGTCGAGGAAGATAATACGCGCGTCCGAATTTACAACACAAACACTGAGAGAATCATCATTGCCGACGTTCCTGTCAAGAACGGCAAAGCCAAGGTTGAAGGCAGTTTCGCTGTTCCTGGAGTGCCGGGAACGGGCGCTGAGATCGCCATGAACTGGATGAACACCGTTGGAGCTAAGACGGGACATCTCCTGCCGACGGGAAAGCCGAGAGACGAAATCACGCTCGAAGACGGTAAAAGCATCAACGCTACCTTATGTGACGCAGCGAACCCATGTGTATGGGTTTTGGCTTCCGACTTCGGTATTGATGGCAGTGAACTTGTCGATCAAATCAATGATAACACTAAATTGATCGATATGGTTCGGGAGGTGCGAGGCAAGGCTGGAGTCCTGTTCGGCTTCTGCAAGGAGTGGAAACGGGTGGACGAAGAGTCGCCGGGGTTGCCAATGGTTGGTCTGGTGTCTCCATCTAAGGACTATAAGACCCTAAGTGGCATGGAGATAGCTGAGAAAGACATGGATCTTAGGGTGCGCCTCATCTTCATGAACCGCCTCCATGAGAGTATCGCTGGGACTGCTTCGGTGTGTTTAGCAGCAGCTTCGTGCGTTAAAGATTCCGTTGTCCAAAAGGTAGTGAGCCGAACAGGAGATGTGTTGAGGATTGGACATCCTTCAGGTATCACTCCTACCAAGGTAAAGGCTCACCCAATGAACGAAGCGCCCTTCGTAAAGTTTGAGTATTTGGGTTTTAGCCGAACGGCACGGCGGCTTATGGATTGCACAGCCTACTATCCGCAGAGTACGCTTGAAAACTTTGATGATCGCGTGAACCGGGGAGAGACGGACACACTGCCTGCCGTCATTCACGAATAGAACGCTTAACCCTATCTCGGCGGATACCCCACTTGGCGCAAGGCAGAGCGTCTTTACCCTACATTCCCCATCTTCGACTGTCACAATCGGTTTTTACTGTTTTTTAGAATAACTGGTATTTAGACTAGTTGCTTAGTCTAAATACCAGTGGGTTATTTCACCGAACTTACAAATTTTATGACTTTGGACTTTTACCTGGTTTTAAAGCTTTTGATACTAATGGTGGAGATTCGGGTGGCTTTTGTAATGACTTCATTTACTGTAATTTTCCAAGGGTGAAGGCGATCGCGCCTTGGGCGGCTCTGTTTAAGAGCATCGCCACAAAGGAAAATGCACCGTCTTCGTCACGCGAGTCCAACCAACTTGGCGCTTAAATTCCAAAGTTTTTGAGCTTTTTTATCGTCTAGCGCTTCATTAGACATTTCTTGCTCAAAAGACTTGCGATTGGGCTTTTGTCGATTCCCCCAACTCCAATAGGAACCAGATTTGTTGTATTCACTATCAGCTACGACTTCGGCGACGCGATCGCCCGCCAACTCTTCGGACACAAATCCCCCTGTGATGTTCTTCTGGAAGAGTGGGAAGAGTTTCTGGAACAGGGGAAAGTGGTTGCGGAACAGGGCTGTTGTTGCCACACATCCGGGATACAGAGAACTGAATATGATACCCGTTGACTCATTGTAGCGCCGATGCAACTCGCGCATCGTCAACACATTGCAGAGTTTGCTATCCTTGTAAGCTTTGCCGGATTTAAACTTCTTGCCGTTAATCATCGAAATCGGCGCTTTGAAACCTGCTTCAAAGCCTTGGAGATCGCCTAAGTCTGGAGGTGCTGGAATCGGAATCTTACCTCCCAACTCCTTCGGATTAGCTGTCACAGTGCCTAAAATGACGAGTCTTGGCTCTTTAGCGCCTGAGTTTTTCAGATCCTCTAGCATAAGGTTACACAAAAGGAAATGTCCGAGGTGATTCGTAGCAACGCTCAATTCATATCCGTCTGGGCTGTACAAAGGTTCTTTTAATAAAGGCAGATAAACTGCAGCATTGCACACCAAAGCATCCAAGGATCTACCGCTTTCCCTAAAGCTGTTCACAAACTGGCGAACACTGTCTAAGCTAGCTAGATCCAGATGTATGATTGTATAGCTGTCGGGCGACATTCCTAAGCTTTGAGCCGCGTTTTCTGTCTTCGCGATATTTCGACAAGCCATAATCACATACCATCCCTTTTGGGCAAGTGCTCTCGCCGCTTGCAAACCGACTCCTGATGATGCACCCGTGATCACAACCGTTGACTTTTGATGTTGTTCCATTTTATTCACACTCCGTTGTCTTGACTGTCTACTAGAATCTCACGCCCTGGTTGTTAGATGTCAATTCTCTGGAGTAAATGGCGACAATTACCTCAACTAAATTTAACAAGCTAGTAGGTTGGGGAGGACACTTCCGTGCGGGGGTTCCCGTTAGCGGAGCGGAACGAAGTTCGCCACTGCGTTGGGGAGCCAGTACTTGATGAGGGTTTCCCTCCGTAGGTATCTGGTGAGACCAGCGCTACAGGAGGGTCTCTCTCCCGCAGCGCTGGACTCACCGTAAGGCGTGGCGTTATACCGTTTCACTTTAAGGTTGATATAAATGGGGGGCTCTTAGCAGGGGTAAAGAATTAGAAATCAATCATTTGTATCAGGGATTTCGTGAAATGGTATTAGCCATAGGGCGTCCGGGTTTCCCGACTTGTAGACGCCCGGAGGGCGGCTTCCCGATAGCCGTAAGGCGTGGCGATAAATTAGTTTAGTCGCTGGGTTTGGGATGCTCCGTAATATACAGTAAAGTATCAAGCACTTCTGGATAAGAAAGCGCAAGACGTGGTTTGATAATCGCTGGCACAATTTTCTCACTCGTCATTCTTGCACCTGATAGATTCCGCGCTGTTGGTCCTACTTGCAAAGCAGCTAACCCACCCATCAGAAATAATTCGCAACCTTGCCAACGCAGATGAGTATCCAAAACGGGCAAACCATTAACTATGGGAATTGGGTAAGCTTGTAAGATTTCAGTTAGCAGTGGTTCTGCAGTTGTATCGAAGCGGGTTCCTGTTGATAACCAAATTCTACTGCACTCATATTCGCTACCATCACCACACTTCACTATCCAAGTCTTACCCAACCACTCAGCTTTTACTACCTGGCAATTTTGATCAACTCTCAAGTTCCCACTACGCATTTCTCGGCGTAGTTGAAACACCATCGCAGGCGTCATAGAACCACCGTTACGCGCTTGCTGAATCATAGAAAAGCGCTTTTCAAAATCCAATTCTTCAAAAAACCCTTTGAGATACTTTGGTCCTAACCAACCCGGTTCGGCGTCAAAATATTTTTCTTGCAACTGTCGCCGTATCATCAGATGGACTTTCGCACCACGAGAAATCGCACCGACTGCCAAATGTCCACTTGTCAACCCACCACCTACAATCAATACTCTTTCACCTGTCAATTCCAACTTACGTAAATCCACTGTCTGTGAATGGCAAAGTTTATCTTGAGGATACCCTGATGGAATCTCTTTTACCCAATCTGGTATTTGAAATTTCCCATTACCAGTTGCCAGCACTACTCGCCGCGCAGTCACTGTTTGTCCGTCTTGCAACCAGAGGCGAAATTGGGGATGAATCAGATGAGGCAAAGGTTCAATACGAGTCACTGCACTGGTATAAACTTGATTTTCTAATTGGAAGCGGCGAATAACATCAAAGCAAAAATCCTCAAATAACTCAGTTCCTGGCAAATCGTAGGGAGCAAACAACTCATGAGAACGCGATTCGGCAAATTTCCGCAAAGCAAACGGATTTGGATCAGGATGATGAACTGCAGGGGAACGCAAGTGAGGAATTTCAAAAGCTGCAAATTGATCTTGCCATCTGCTCATCCACCTGCCACTGGGGTCAAATACCATAAATCTACCCCGCATAGTCTGCCGTTTTTACAGCAGATGGGTGATTAAAGTAAGAGCGTGAGGTCCAGCACCAATAATTGCTAGGTCAATTTTACTGGGAAGGGATGGTGGAGGAGTTTCCATGCGAGTATGGCTATTATGATAATCATTTTCATAATAGCGTTGAGATTTTAGACTAGTTCCCGGTGCGAAACTCAGAAGGCTGATTCTATCAAGCATAAAAACCAAGGTTTTGGTTCCTGGAAACATCTTAAATTCGTACCCTTATTTTTTGGAAATTTAGTTTTGCACCGGGAACTAGACTAGCAATAAATTGTCCAGGTTCATCTCATCTAACCTTTAATAGTGGTAATAGACGCGGAGCGGCTTGTCGTCAGACATCGCTCGCCTTGATACTCGATATTCACAATACGAATAACAAATAAAACATAGTGTTATTCGTTATTCGTTGTAAGTGCAGTTGCTTCAGAAGATTGCTGTGGATAGCGACGTAAAGAATCGCACAACCTGATTTTATTAGAAGAGGAGGTTTTTGGTGAACCAGCGCTACAGGAGGGTCTCCAATACCAGATACCTGCGGAGGGAAACCCTCCCGCAGTACTGGCTCCTCGGTAGGCGACTGGTGAATTCGTAAGGGTGGTCAACAATAGCGTGGCGGTACACGCGTTCCCACTAATTGTCTTTAATTTTGAATTTTGAATTTTGAATTTGTTAGCGTTTGCGCAGCGCCCCTGTTAGGGGCTAGCGAGTGATATCATGTTCGCTTAAATACTTACGATAAAATGAACGCTGAAATTTTTAAACATAAAAACTTTGGGAATTTTATATCGTAAGCGATATACCGAACATGATATGACGGGGATTAACCTTCGTAATGACCGCCAGTCACTTTTCCCCGAAAAACAATGTACTGGTAAAGGTTATAGAACAGCATGATGGGGATTAGGAAGCCAATGAAGATAATCATAATAACAAGCGAACTGGGGTCAGCAGATGCTTCATAGATGGTAATCTTCACTGGAATGATATAGGGGAAAACAATCAACCCCAGTCCGAAAAATGTGAGAACGAAAAGAAGAATTGTCCAGATAAAAGGCGCTCTTTCTTCTTTACGGTTTAAGCTTTGGAGAAGTTGCCAAATGAGTAGAACTCCTAATATTGGAATAACGGCAAAGATGTAAACGAGTGGCTGCTGAAACAAGCGCATCCTTACACTTTCATAAAATATTGGTGTTGAAATTGTGATGAAAATGGCACCAATTAATGTTGTCCAAGCTGCAATTTTAGCAGTTCTGTAGTGATTTGTTTGCAACTCCTCTGTCGTTTTCCAAACCAGATAAGTTGAGCCAATAAGGACATATGCTTGAATTAAAGTCAGAGCTACCAGTACAGACTGCCAACTCAGCCAATCCCAAGATGTCCCGATGAAGTGACCAGCCTCATCAACAGCAATCCCTTTTAGCACAGCACCAAGGGCGAAACCTTGACCGAGGGCTGCAACAAAACTCCCTGCACCAAAGGCAAAATCCCAAAAGAGTTTTCGGTTTGATAGCTCCCGAAACTCAAACGCTACAGCCCGAAAGATGAACCCAAACACCATAACAAAAATTGGGATGTACAGCGCATTGAGAATTGTGCCATAAGCAAGCGGGAATGCTCCAAAAAGACCTCCTCCCATAAGAACCAGCCAAGTTTCATTAGCATCCCAAATGTTGCTCAAACTTGTCATTAAAATGCCACGACGTTCTTGATCTTTTGAAGTTAGAGATAAGATTCCTACCCCTAAGTCAAATCCATCTAGCGTGACATACAGCAACAAGAATAGAGCTAAAACCACAAACCATACTTGCGGCAAAAAATATGTTAGCGTTTCCATACAATCTTTAGGGGATGTTATGTATTGTTGAGAGCATCTTAAATGTGTTAATTCTCAAATTCAAAAATTCAAAGAATTTATGATTTGAATTTTGAACTTTGAATTTTGAATTTTGAATTTTGTTTATTGTTCTGCTTCAACAGGACGTTCGTCTGGCACAAACTCTGCTGGAGTCGTATCCACAGCAGGTTCATCGGGTTCTAGACCTGGGAGAGGGAGTTCTAAATTTGGGCCTCTGCGAATAATGCGGCTACCAAAGTACAAAACCGCAACAAACAAAATGCTGTAGACAACAGCAAAGCTAGTGAGTGAGGCTAAGACATTGCTAGCAGGTATATTGGATGCCCCATCAACCGTGCGAATCTGCCCGTAAACAATCCACGGCTGTCGTCCAACACAACGCACAATCCAGCCGGAGTCTACGGCGATGTATCCTAAAGGAGCCGCAAAAACCCACGCACGCATCAACCAACGCTGTTGAATAATATTCTCAGCAGAGAGTTTACCACGTAACCACTGCAAGACACTCAATAGCATTAATCCGGCGAAGAAAAACCCAATCCCAATCATGATGCGGAAAGCGTAGTAAATTAGACCAATCATGTGAGGACGGTCTTCTGGTTTCCACTCACTCAATCCGCGTACTGGGTATGTGAGTTTTTGCTTAAATTCCAGAATATATCCAAGAGCATTGGGAACGGTGATTTCCCAGTCATTTTTCTGTGCTTTGTCGTTGGGTATAGCGAGCAAACTCCAATCTGCAGATTGTCCAGCGGGTGTCGTTTCCCACTGCGCCTCCATTGCAGCAAGTTTTGAAGGTTGGTAGTGATAGACTTGTTCACCACTCAAATGCCCAATGTAAATCTGCAATGGTGCAACGGCGATCGCCGCAGCTAAAGCAATTTTTAAAGACTTAGAAAAGAAAGCTTCGTGACGACGATTGAGAATATACCAAGCGCTAATTCCACCAATGACAAACAAAGAAGTCTCCAATGTGGCAAAGAACATATGGAGGACACTGTTTTTCATGAACGGGTTGGCGATCGCCTGAAAGTAATCATGAACAATAAACTTGCCATTAACAAGTTCCCCACCCGATGGGGTTTGCATCCAAGAATTTGCAGTTAAAATCCACAGGGTTGATAAGTTTGCGCCAACTGCAACCAGGATGGTGGAAACATAGTGAATTATAGGATTGACACGTTCCCAACCAAACAGCATAATACCCAAGAAAGCGGCTTCCAGCATAAATGCCCAGGAAGCTTCAAACCCAATGACACTGCCAAAAAAGTTACCAGCTGCTTCCGAAAAGCGTGACCAATTGGTGCCAAACTGAAACTCCATTGGGATGCCCGTTGCAACACCAATACCAAAGTTCAGGACGTAGAATTTAGCCCAAAAGCGAGCATGAAGGTAGTAGTCAGGATTACGAGTCTTCAGCCACACTCCCTCAACAATAACCAGATAAATTCCCATACCTGTGGTTAGGACGGGCCAGAGCATATGGAATAATGCAGTTAGGGCAAACTGCATACGTGATAGCACAACTGAATCCGACAAAAATTCCACAAGCTACCCCCTATAATCAGCCAAAATTTACGGATAGGTTCCCTTGCAATACAGTTCGGATAAGATCCCCCCGCCTGCGGCGACCCCCTTAAAAAGGGGGTAAAAGAGGGTTATAAGCCCCCTTTTTAAGGGGGTTGGGGGGATCTCCCTTGAGAAAAACAAGCTAACCGAACCGTATTGGGTTCCCTTGTATGGTATTGCAACAATCCTTTACAGTGCGTTTTTTGAGAAAATTTTAATGTTTGACAAGGTGTCATTGACTTGTGCATCAGCGCGATATTTTCGAGAAGGCTGGCGATCTGTAGCAAAGCAGCAGCGCTAGCTCGCCTCTAGAAGTCGGCGTATCGCTCATTAGAGGGACATTGAAACACGGCTTGCTGTGAAGTTGATTCAGTAGTTGCACTTAAAGTAAGATTTGAATTGACGGTTGTATTTGGTGAACAGTCCAAGCAGTCAAAACGGTTGTGTTGCACTCATTCACGCTTATTAGTTAAAAATGCTGTTTAGAACTTTAGGTTAACAATAATGGATAGACGAACCTTACTTAAACTCTTTGGATTTGGGGTGCTGGAAACTTCTTTAGGTGTCAGTTTCCCATCGTTGGCGTCTGCGGCTGTTGGAAAGGAAGTTAACTGGGGCTATATCGGAGAAAGCGGCACCCAGAATTGGGGGAACCTGTCTCCCGAATTTCAACTGTGCAAAACGGGAATCCAGCAATCGCCAATTGATTTGCACGGAGGGGTCGCAGCCCAACTGTCACCGATTAAAATTGATTATAAGGAAACTCCTCTACGCATCGTCAATAACGGTCATACCATCCAAGTGAACTATGCCAAAGGAAGCTCAATTAAGCTGGACGATCAGACCTATAATCTGGTGCAATTTCACTTCCATGACCCCAGTGAACACACCATTGATAAAAAACCATTTGACATGGAACTGCATCTAGTGCATCGCAGTGAGGCTGGTGCCCTAGCTGTGATTGGAGTGTTATTGAAGCAGGGACAACACAATGCTGCCCTGCAACCGATCTGGGACGCATTCCCAAATCGTAACGAACCAGAGCAAGTAGTGAAGACAGTGAAGGTAAATGCAGAGCAATTTTTACCAAAAGACCGAAAGGTTTACCGTTACTTTGGCTCTCTGACGACGCCACCCTGCTCCCAAGGAGTGAACTGGATTGTGATGCAGCAGCCTATTGAAATCTCACAAAATCAGATCCAACGATTTGCCGACTTAATATCCATTGATGCCAGACCTGTGCAACCCCTAAACAATCGCTTTGTGTTGCGTTCAAGTTGAAAGCCCTAGAAACAATCGCCAATTTTTAAGAAGAAAGTCAGGGTAGTTGAAACAGAATAGACTGTAACATTGTGTAGGTATCAAATTGGGTAATTAGGCTTGCTGTGCGTTACTAGGCTAGGATAAAAAACAACATTAGATTGGGAAAACTGTATGGAAAACCCGATGCTTTATGAAGATTTCCGAGTATATGTAGGTGAGGGGAGTGTGATCAATCATCCCGCACCGGGCTACCAAGAGCGCATTTTGCCAACGGTTAATCGCTATCAAGGCAATGATGGAGGTTATATTGCAATTTACTCCCGCAATCCTAGTCAGGGTGTTTACAGCGTTGGAGACGGCATTTATGTCATTGGACAAATTCGTTTACAAGGAAAATACATTGGCAGAATTTTTCACCCTGCAGACTATGAGAAACAAGATATCAGTGCTATAGAGGAGTTTAAGCGACTGGCAGACGAAAATTTCTCCGTTTGTCAGGGAGACTGTTGGGCAGGAGGTGATACGGGAGGGTGGTTTGGTATTCCTTAGGTGGTGATGCTGCTGTCTGAGATCTGCAATCAAAGCCTCTAAAACAACTTTGGTGAATTCAGTACCGAAGTAACTCATGTGGTCGCAAGCGACTTCTTGAATAAAAGGCGATCGCACCTGCTGCAAGCTACTTGTCGGGATTTGCGGCGGTTGGCGAGTGGATTTTGTCGCTCATACTGATTTTTCCAGTCTGTTCAGATTGTGTATTCCAAAGGTATTTGTGGCAAATTTCTTTCGGTACCAGCTAACAAAACACAACACAATGATGAGCGTACTACTTCTCAACCAAGATAAACTGAGTTAGCAATCTTTTCTCTTCAAATCTGGCAAATTATTGGGAAGTACGAACGCTATTTTTTTCAAACTCAAAGTTTCTTAAAGAAACATACACATCTGTATTAGAATTTTCATCACCAGTACTGTCAGTTCTAGGTACATCATCAGAGTAAGCTAACCAAATTTTTTTATAAATAGAAAACTCAAATACATTTCCTACAATAATAATCCCTATCTTTGATTGTTTAGGAATTTGATATTCTCCAGATAACCACTTATTTATAGCACCTTTATGTTGACCTTGGTCTTTACAACCATATTCTAAAGCAGATCTAAATTTAACATAATATACGCCTGCCTCTTTTGGTGCATTTATCTTGAAATCTTGTTTCTTCCCAATTCTTTCCCCCTTTCCCCCAAGCTGACCAACCTCTATACATGCTGGTGTATTTTTTGGAATACCCATCACAATTAGGTTAATTACACCTGAATAAGCTCTTGGAGTTTTAGGAGTGTAAAGGTATCTATAACCTGTATGACCGTGAATCTCCTGCCCAGGAGAAGCAAATATGACATTTGGTTTATTTTTCAACTTAGACAGTACTGTCGCCACTAACGTCGTTGCAGATGCAATAAATGTTAAGAGAATAATTGAGACAGTGATCCCAATGCCCCAACGCGAACGGGTGTCTTTATTTCTTTGTCTAATGCTTCGTTGTATAAACTCAGTCTCTACTGTGTTAAGCCAGTTGTCATTAGAATCAACTACGTCTTTTAATACATTAAGACGGGGGTTAGTATTCCAAAGAAACTGTCTCGATTGTTCATTTTTCCAATCAACAGACGCAGGCGTTAGTAGCCGTTGTAGAACTATGGTTGATTGGTTTTTTCGTTTCCACACTAGTAACTTATCCCAACCTTGAACTAAAGCATCATGGGCTGGTTCCACGTAGGGTTCACCTTGAGAATCAGAACCTTCAACAATTAAGCGAGCATCAGAAAAACTTTTGATGACTGTTTGTACTCGCTTGTTTTCTTTTTGGTCTGGGTACACCAGTTCAGACTTAGGAACCTGTCGCCGTGCTAACTCACCACCTTGTAATGAAATCATCCGCAGCATCACCCGACGGATTGTATCTTTGTAAGCGGGGTCTTCTTGTACTAACTTGTCGTATTCTTGGTTAGCACGCTTGGTTATAGAACCAACGACTCTTCCCAATTCTTCGTAATCTTCCTTTGTTAAGGCACGGTTATCCCTTCGTTTTTCCAAATACTTCAAGTACAATTCGCTGAGAGTGAAAGAAAGCAAAGGTAAAGCACCTGGCATTTGTACGACTTCATTGATCAAGTCATCCACCAAATTGGGAGGCTCGAAGTACACAACTTTCTCTGATGCGGGTTTCTCAATTGCTTCGCGGAATTCATCCTGAGTCATGAGTGGTACAACAAACCGAGCATCATTCCAAAAGTCTTTGAGTAGAGAGGTTTGAAACTGAGCCTCAAAGTCAAGTCGCAGGGTGATCACTACATGGATGTTGTCTGGATATTTGGTAATTGCATCTTTGATCAGTTCTTGAAACTTCTCTCGTTGTTGATCGCTCTTACACAAAGTTATTAATTCCTCAAACTGATCGACAACTAGCAGTAGATTTGCTTTGGGATGCTCCTTGAACCAATTTGCAAGGCTTTCGGCTGGGGTGAGTAAACCAGAAGATGTTGCGTCATGGGAAGTGGTGATAATCTGGAGGCTTGACGCAGAGCGTATCATAGGCTGATTGACCGATGCCAGTGCGTTATTCAATGACTTGAAGGGATACTCTCCTGGTCGGAAAGGGGGTAGGATAAACCAAGTGTTGCCATTCTTGCATTGTCGCAGTTTAGGGATAAGTCCAGCTTTCGCTAGACTCGATTTTCCCGTTCCAGAAGCACCCAACACCACTGTTAATGCTTGCTTGTTGTCAACTGCTTTGTGATAAAGCTTTTCAATCAAATTCTCTCTGCCAAAGAATAAGTGACTGTCTTTTTCATCATAGGATTCCAATCCTCGGTAGGGATTATTTTCTACGTTTAGTGGTGGTGCATCCTGCAATTTATCTCGGTCAAAATTAGGCAGCAAAAAAATGAATTCCCCTTTATCATGTTTTTTGAGCGGACAGAAACCAGGGGTTTGTCGCTTGTGTTGGTTTTGTGTGAAGATTTCAATCTTATCGCGCAGATATGAGTAAAGTTCGGTGGCGGTGATGATACCATCTTTATTAGAGTCGGCAGCTTCATCAGCTTTCCCGCGTAGGGCATCAAAAAGAGCTTTCGCAAAAGGAGAGTGAACTTCGTCTCCGTCCATAACTTTCCCGCGCTGTCCTAAAGAATCCAAGGCTTTTTGATTGTCAGCCGCCGAAGTAATGACTTGCCAAGCTGCATCACTGATGAAACGGTCGTAGCGTTCTTTATAAACTGTGACTTTGGGCACAATATCTCGCTTGAGGCTTGCCCAACGGAAAGCTCCTGCAAAACAGCAATCTAGAATTGCTAACATATGCCGACACGGAAGTGCGTTCAAAGCATCATGTAACTCTTGCATCGGCAAGTAGGTGCTTTTATCATCAGTGGCATCTTGAGGGATGAGATAACCTACTGGTCCATCTTCATTATCCATAGCATTGTCAGCTATTCCATGTCCGGCAAAGTAAAAGAGGACGCGATCGTCTTTAGTAACCGTAACTTTTTCGTTGTCCAGAAATATCTGTCCTTTTTTAAAATCTTCAATTAATTCCCTAAGCTTTTTGAGGGTAACGCGTTGATTCAATAGCAACTGGACTTCATACTTATTTTGCGCTTGATATTGCTCTTTGAGATGTGTATGTTGCTCTTGGATAATTTTAGCGAGTTTGAGAGCATCTGGAGCTGCTGTTTCTAGCGCTGGGATGCCATTTTCATAATTATTAATACCGAGAATAATGGCGAAACTACGGTTAAATTTATATTTGGACATAAATGCACCTCCCAAGCGTATAAATACAAAGGTGATAAAGGCAAAAGTGACACAAGAGAATGTCTACTTTTGCCTTTTTGCTGTTTACTTCTGTTGTCCCAAAGCTGCAATCAAAGCCTCTAACCCAACTTCGGTGAATTCAGTACCGAAATAACTCATGTGGTCGCAAGCGACTTCTGTAATCTTAGGAGGATGCGATCGCCCAAATGGAATACTCGTAATACTATCCACAGTCACCGCAATATCATTCGGTACACCAAAGAAAGGCAAAGCTACAACTTTCTTAAATAAACTTTGTTGTAACCGTTCTAGGGCACTTGATTTTTGCCGTGCTTCTTCCTCCAATGCTGCCGGAATAATAGATGTATTGCCAGCGATAATTGAGTAGGGAATGCCAGGGTCGTCACTTACGGCGAGAGATTTGATAACATCAGAAGCAGGGTTCATCTCGGCTAAAGCTACCCTAATATTTTTTTCTAAAGCGCCCATCAGCATAGCTACCACTTTTGCAGGCCAAGCTACTACAGAAAGACCATTGAGTCCAATAGCCAGAGTAAGTCTTACCCAATCTTCAACAACTGACCAAGGAGAACCTGCATTTGGTGTACCCACCAGAAACAGGTGTTGGACGATTTTATTCCCTCCTTCTCGCTCAATAAACCAACGAGATACCAAACCCCCCATTGAGTGAGCGATGATGTGCAGTTCTTTACCGTGATTTTCTCCCAAACCAACTTCTACTAGTCGTCGTTTTAAAGACTGAGCATTCTGCTCAATGGAAGTATTCAAGTTTTCGTAGTCAAAGGTGAGAACCACGTCGTAAAGTTCGCTGATAGAAAGCTTTTGTCCATCCGCTTGCAATACGGTTTTTTTTGTGCTTTGTACTAAACTTTCAGTATCGCCAGTAATCCCGTGGATGTAGAGGACAATTCGTTTTGCTTGCGCCACTTGCTGCTGAACATCAGCCGTATCACGTCTATAGTGTACTTTCTTATCGTCTCCCACTTCAGCCACAGCTAAAATGGGATACTTAAATTCCCGCCCGAAATTCTGGCTGATGACTTTTTCAAAGAAGATGCGAATAGATCCTTGCAGACTGCGCTCTCCCTGACTAACTGGTGCTGGTAATTGTTCTAGACTGATTTCTGTTTTGCCGTCTTGAGTTGTTGTAGCACGACCTAAGGGCAAATAAAACTCACCGTCATAGCCGATAGGAAGAAGGTATTCATTATCTGCTAGGGGAATATCAACTAATAATTTCAGAGGTTCATCTGGAGTCACAACTTTGTGATCTTCAACATCAGTCAGTTCCAGTACACTTAATCCAGGGTCAGTACCCCGGCTGTTAGTAAATAGAAAAGGTTGATTCACTTCTGAGTTTTCCCGCAGAATTGGAGGGACAATTTTATTCCCCAAATCTCGGCTGACTTGCGGTGTAGTTGTGAGGCGAGCATTCGCGACCAAACTCTTATGCGGCTGTAATTTGATCCCTGCATCCAATTGTTGTTCTTGTTCTTGAGAAACTGGGGTAGAATCTAAGGGGCGAACTGTAGTGATTGTGATTTCCTCAGCATACCAATCATCAAACTTAACTGCGGCGCTTTTCGCTTTGATATCACGATTTTGAGTGCGATTCATCAAACGATCAAGACTGCTTTGATTTGAGGAATCGATATCTCTTGATACAGGCGGTCGAGGAGCATCAAGTTTCTCCTGAGTTAGCAATCTGGCGTCAAATTCTTCGTTGCTAACTATCAATTTAATAATGTCTTTGTACTCGGTAATTCCTTGTTGCCATAACTCGTCTGGGACTTCAAGTATCAACTCTTGTCCATCTAAAGCCCAAGCTTCTTCTCCTGGTTTCAGCCTGAGGCTACCTGCTTCAAAAAATGGGGCACTAATAGCGAAATTATCTGAAAGATTGACCAAGGCAAAGTAAAGTGGGTTTTGACTATTATTGGTGAGTTTGAGTTTAAATTCTGGTGCTTGCCACTCACCATCATTATATTTGTACTGCAAACGCATCTGCTTTGATTGAGATGATTCTTGACTCCTAAAGATGAGCTCCATCTTCACATCACCAGCTTTAATCTGAGTTGCTGCAGTGTTTGAGAGTTGAGTAATTGTTGTCCAACGGGCAATATGTTCTAGACGTTTAATTGCTTTGTCTGCGTTATCTTTTGTATAACCATCAATTTGCTCTACAAGGGGTCGGTCATCTGTAGATCTGGCTATCAAATATTGTTCGTTGCGACACAACAGACGAAATTGGGCTTTGGTAAGTTCTTGCTCTTCGCGGATATAGGGTGAGGGTTGGTTATTATTAGATCCAGCTATTTTGAGTGCGTCACGGGCTTGAGTGACTCCCGCTTGATCTCCCTCAAAATATACTCCTAAAGGGGGTAGCGGTAAACTGGTAACAACTGCTTTAAAAGTGCGATCAGCAGTGAGGTTTTGCACGCCCTCAATATTTATCTTGCTCTTGGTTGGTAATACCTGAGTGACTTTTGCAGTGCCCACAGACTTTGAGGGATCACGCAAATCGTCGATATTGGCATCAAAGGGAAATAGTGCAAGTAAAGTTGTTTCGGCATCATGTGGTGGTTGAACGCCGTGGACAGCACCGCCTTCAATCACCCAACCATAGCTTTTGTCATTTTTAACAATAAAATAAGGTTCAAGTTCGGCGATCGCACCATCTAGAAAAAATTTGTTGTCATCTTCTGGATTATTCACTTCCAACTGAGGAGACTGATCTGTGATTTGACTGCGGACTAAGGCACTTGTTCGTCCAAACAAATCCCGATAAGTCAGCTTCTTTCCATTGGTTTTGGAAAGTGTATCCATCAAAAAATAAGAGAAACCACCTCGCTGTTTATATTCCTTTGCTGTTTGGTAGTCTTGACAAGCTGCTAGCAGAACGTGACGACCTTTGGGTATGTTCCAGCCTGTGGGGTTATCTTCAGGTTTAACCTCACGAGTATCTGAAAGTTGAGTTAAATCGTCCAGCTTAAAAATAAAACTATCAAGTGGGCGTTCTCGCTTGTCTGTGGGGAAACGACGTTCCTTTGTCTGTTGCATTGGGTCTCTTGTGCCGGAACCAGAATGGCAGCAGTCCATAATAATAGTCATATGCGGATTCTTTTGTGATACTTCCGCAATCAATTTTGCCAATTCTTTATCTGCCAAATCCCAACCGCCTTCAGTACGACTGTCATAACAGACCAAAGTTTCATCAAGATGGTCTGGTTCTAGTTGCCAAAATTCTTTTGGTGCTAACTCTTGGGAACCATGACCACTGTAATAAAACAGAACTATATCATCTTGCCCTGCTTGATTCAAATGCGAACGGAAGCCATCAATAACTCCCTTACGGGTTGCTTGTTCATCTTTCAGCGTTTGTAAATGGAGTTGGTATTGTTGCTTATCAAAACGTTCTTTTATATACTCTTCTATTGCCGTAATGTCATTAACGCAGCCTTGTAAACAGTGATTTGGATTGGGATAATTGTCAATACCAACTAACAAAGCATAGAAATGACGAATCATGTTATTTTTGTCTCCTAAAACTATCACGTCTCAATTAACAGGCTCAGATGACGGTGTTTTTTGACCAAAATTAGGGGTGTGGGGGTGTAGGGATGTAAGGGTGTAGGGGGGGGACGAAAAAATGCGCATTTTTTGTAAACCCTATGCCTGCGCCATTTGGCTTCAAGACGCTACTAAATTAATTTCCCCTACATCTTTATTTCCTTACCCTCGTGGCCCCCCTTTTTTTGACTTTACAGTCCTCTTGAACCGCAAACCGAGTTACGCATGAAAATTCTGGCTTTTTCTGCTTTATTTTTAATAGTTGTCAGCGGATTGAACTTATGCACTAACCCTTCGGGTGGGGAAAAGAGGGGAAGGGGCTTTACGCTTCACGACTCGTAAAAGTTGCATTTAATGCAGTTGCGATTTGCACAAAAACCTCACCAGCACCAGAGGTGGAATTGGTGACTGCAATCGGATGTCCTGTATCACCACCGTTACAGATACAAGGATCTATGGGAATTTGTCCCAGTAAAGGTGCTTGCAATTCTGCTGCAAGTAGTTCACCACCACCACTCCCAAAAATTGGTGTGCGTGAGCCACAATCACTACAGATTAAATAACTCATATTTTCCACAATCCCAAGAACAGGAACACCCACTTGACGAAACATATGTATGTTACGGCGCACATCGGAAATAGCAACCTGTTGGGGAGTCGTCACCAAAATAACTCCACATATTGGGCTTTCTTGGACAATTGTAATTTGAGCATCCCCTGTTCCTGGCGGTAAATCAATCAATAAATAATCCAATTCGCCCCATTCTACATCTTGCAGAAATTGAGTGATAATCTTATGCAATACTGGTCCTCGCCATGCTAGAGGACGATCTGCTTCTGCGAGTAAACCCACTGACATGAGTTTAATTCCCTGGATTTCTAGGGGTAAAAACTTTTCACCTGTGGGAGTATGAATAACTTGAATATCTGCTTGTCCTAAACCCAACATTTGCGGTATATTCGGACCATAGACATCAGCATCTAGCAAACCAACTTTTGCACCTTGCAATCTCAAAGCTGCGGCTATATTCACAGCTGTTGTAGATTTACCTACACCACCTTTACCACTGGAAACAGCTAGAGTTATTTTGACACCGGGAATTGTGCAGAGTTGAATGTAAGTTTTTTTGCACCAAGATAGGGATGATAATACAGATTGAATTTCTTTGTGTAATTGATGTTGATGGGAACCGATGTAGAAACGTAGATAAATGTAGTCATCAACTATACGTAGATTTCGCACCATTCCCAAACTTACGATGTCATTTTTGAGAGTAGGTTCGATGACTTGTTTGAGGAGTTGGATGACTTCTTGCTGACGAGAATCGGGATTTTGTTGCATCTTGTTTTCTATCAGTTACCAGTTATTAGTCATCAAGTGCTTACTATAGCAATCCTATATGAGTTGTGAGAATTAATCGAACCGCCAAGTCGCCTTAGACGCGCAGCGGCATGCCGCAGGCTAGAACGCCAAGAAAGAGAGGAGAAAATCTTACGAGTGATTTAGGAATGCTATATTCAACTGATGTGTGCGCCATAATTCTTTTTAGATGAGCGTCACACCACGCACAATGAGGAGGATAATAACATGAAAGTCTCACCAGTTGTGAATGAAGAGTTTTCACAGTTTCCTATTATTGATATTAGCGCCTTGGTTTCTGGAACTGATGAACGCTATATAGTAGCCTCTCAAATTGGGGAAGCGTGTCGCGAGTGGGGGTTTTTCTATATAGTTGGACATGGTGTAGATGAAAATTTACAACAACGGTTAGAAGAACTCAGTCGGCAGTTTTTCGCGCAAGATTTAGAAACTAAACTAAAAATGCGCATGGCTTTGGGTGGTAAAGCATGGCGGGGGTATTTTCCGGTGGGAAGCGAACTGACATCTGGTAAACCCGATCAAAAAGAAGGAATTTACTTTGGTGCAGAACTGGGAGAGGAACACCCATTAGTGCAAGCTGACACTCCTATGCATGGTTCTAATCTTTTCCCATCCAATATTCCACTGTTTCGCGAGACAGTGCTTGAATATATGCAGGCAATGACGAAACTTGGACACGTACTCATGGCTGGTATTGCTCTGAGTTTGGGACTAGAAGAGTCCTACTTTACTGACCGATACACAGCAGACCCACTCATATTATTCCGTATTTTTAACTACCCTCCCTATTCATCATTATCAGATGCTGAAGATAAATGGGGAGTTGGCGAACACACCGACTATGGTATCCTAACTATTCTCAAGCAGGATGATTCAGGCGGATTACAGGTGAAATCAAAATCAGGCTGGGTGGCTGCACCTCCTGTTCTCGGTTCCTTGGTGTGCAATATTGGCGATATGCTAGATAAAATGACCGGGGGTTTGTATCGTTCTACACCTCATGGGGTCCAGAATTTGTCGGGACGTGTAGACACAAAGCGGCTTGTCGCCAGACATCGCCTTTCGTTCCCGTTTTTCTTTGATCCCAATTTCAATGTTGAAGTGAAACCGATTCAATTAGGCGGGTTGGTAAATGATGATCACAAAGAACGCTGGGATGGTGCTAGCGTTCATGATTTTCGCGGAACGTATGGCGATTATGTGTTGAGTAAGGTGTCTAAGGTTTTTCCAGAGTTGCGACGGTCAGTTTTGTAGCATGATTGATTAAATACACCAAAACTTCCTTTGTTAACTATATGACTGCTGAATTTTCTGAATCGCTCGTTGAGCTTGAATACTAACTTCTCGATCAGGATCATCTAACGCTTGCTGGAGTGAATTAATAGCATCAGGACTGCCTAAATTACCAAGAGCGATCGCAACTTCTTTTCGTACATCTGCATATTCATCTGTTAATGCTTGAATTAACACTGGCAGAACTTTTATATGTGGTATTTTTTGTAAAGTCTGTGCTGCTGATTTCCGCACTTGCCAATGCTCATCACCTAAAGCTATTTCTAATGCTGAAATTGCTTGATCATTTTCATGAATTGCAAGAGATTTTGCTGCATTACGACGGACTTGCCAGTCGCTGTCACTTGTGAGTGCTTGACTAAGTACTGAAATAACTTCTACGTCTTGTAAATACCCTAAAGTTAAAGCAGTAGCGCGGCGCACAGTCGCATTAGGATCGGATATTAACGCTAAAGCTTGGGGACATTTTTCAACTTGATTAAGATAGCGGAGTGTTGTGATTGCGGCTTCTCTTAAATCCGCATTTTCGGAATTGAAAAATTGTATAATATATGGAAAAGATCGAATATCATGAATTTTGCGGAGAAGAATTAGGATATTTAATTGTAAGTAGATATTGTTGTGAGTGAGATGATTTAGCAACAATGATAAATCTGTAGGTGAAACTAAGTCATTTAACCCTGACAATGCTTCAGTGCGAATTTCTGCATCGGGTGAACCAAGGCATTTTAGTAAATCTGGTACAGCAACAGGGTTTGCAATTTCCCAAAGAGCAGAGATGGCTATTTTTTGAACATTTAAGTTTTCATCTTGTAGAGCATAAATTAGGGGTTCTATTGCCTCTTTATCACCAAGATGTTGTAAAGATTTGACAGCAACTAAGCGGTCATCAACTTCTGGCGATCGCAACATTTCTAGCCATTGGTTTAATTCAGACTCAGTCTCAGTATTCATTATTTTTCTAAATTTTTTATTCTTCTTTGGCTACTAACTACACCAACAAAAAGCCAATCAAGAAAGATATAATTCCAGAAATCATCTATCATTGCTAAAGTTAGCGCAACAAAAATGGAATCTGGACAGTAATGGCATTTGTTGGACATTCTTTTTCGCAAGGCAGACAGAACCAGCACTCGTCATATTTCATGTAGGCTTTGCCTGTCTCTGGGTTTTTTGCGAGTACATCAAGGGGACAAACTTCAATACAGGCTGTACATTTTTCTAAGCATTTTGATTCATCGACGATAACAGGGACATCAATTCTTTGATTTATTAAAGCCATAATATCTAACTCTGTTTTACTCTTTCGTCTTTTAGTTATCAAGCGTGGCACGGATAAAACAAGAACCCACATCAATTTCTGTTAAATTGTCAATATCACCATACTTTGTATCCCATTCTCCACTACTTAAATCTGCTGCGAGTAATTTCACTCCTTGGTTGACTAAGTTCAGTTCAGCCAAAGCGAAAGATGATATAGCAATCCTAAATCATTTGTAAAATTCTCTTTTCTCTTTTTTCTCTTTTCTTGGCGTTCTAGCCTGCGGCACGCCGCTGCGCGTCTAAGGCGTCTTGGCGGTTCGATCTTTTTACAACTCAAATAGGATTGCTATATTCCAGCACGTACTTCCAACTGGCTCCACTGCAAATCAGTTCTTTTTCAACTCAAGGCGAACGTAAGTGCGATCGTCAAATGATTCTCTACCAGCTGCAAGCCTTCTTTGTCCGAGATGAAAGCTATAGCATAAAGAGTCTTGATTTAGAATTTGTGTGAGAATTGTCTCACTTTCTGTAAGACTTGTTTCGGATTCATTCTGAATATCCTACCTCACAGCGACATCATAAACTTCTTTTGCTGAATCAACCTCCACTACATAAGGTTCAACAGGACGCTTAAACAGCACCATTTCCCCTGATTCATCTTTCTTTAAATTGACATGACAAAACCACTCATCATCATTCTTGTCTGGATAATCTAATCGGTAATGATAAAGACCCCAACGACTTTCTCGACGATATAATGATGCTCTGGCTGCCATTTCTGCACAGTCCCGAATAAAATGAACTTCCATACAGCGCATCAATTCATGGGGATCGCGAGCACCCATTAAATCTAATGTTTCTTGATAGTGGACAAAATTTTTCAAACCAATTTCTATTTTGTTTCCTACTTTGGGTGGTTGTAGATAATCATTCACTAAGCGCCGTAATTTATATTCCACCTGGGTGTGAGGAATACCATTTGGTCGAGTTAAATGCGCATAAATTCGTAATTTTTCTGTTTCTAAAAAATCTTTCTCTGGCTCGACATGATCTAAGTTTTGGATATACTCAATGGCATGAGTTCCTGCTATACGACCAAATACAAATGCCCCAATCATATAATTATGAGGAACGCTTGCCATGTCTCCGGCTGCATACAAACCAGGGACAGTTGTTTGGGCTTTTTCATTCACCCAAACACCAGAAGCACTATGACCGCTACACAAGCCAATTTCTGATATATTCATTTCAACGCCGTGGGTGCGATAGTCTTCGCCTCTACCTTGATGAAAGCGTTCGCGGCTTGGTCGTTCATTCGACCAAAGTATGGATTCAATTTCAGAAATCGTATCTTCATCAAGATGGGTCATTTTGAGTTGGATTGGTCCTTTACCGGAGTTTAATTCTTTCCAGATTTCCAGCATCATTTGACCACTCCAATAGTCGCAACTGATGAAGCGATTTCCTTCGGCGTTAGCAGTATGGGCACCGAAAGGTCCAGCAACATAGGCGCAAGCAGGACCGTTGTAATCTTTAATTAAAGGGTTAATTTGAAAGCACTCAATGTTACTGAGTTCTGCTCCAGCATGATAAGCCATTGAGTAGCCATCTCCGGCATTAGTAGGATTTTCATAAGTGCCGTACAGATAACCAGAAGCAGGTAATCCTAAACGTCCACATGCTCCTGTACATAGGATGACTGCTTTAGCTTGAATGATAATAAAATCCCCGTTTCTAACATCAAATCCCACAGCACCAATAGCACGTCCTTCTCCTACTAAAACGCGGGTTGCCATGACGCGATTGGTAACTTTGACTTTGTGGCGTTTGACTTGTCGGGTTAAAATTGGCTTGAGGTCTTTGCCTTCTGGCATGGGCAAAACGTATTTCCCAACACGATGCACTTGCTTTAAGTCGTAGTCGCCTTGAGCATCTTTCTGAAATTTCACACCCCAGCTTTCTAGTTCTTGGATGACTTCGTAGCCTAATTTGCCCGTTTGATAAACGGCTTTTTGATTGAGAATACCATCATTGGCAAGGGTGACTTCACTGACGTATTTTTCTGGAGTGGAATGTCCGGGAATGACAGCAGTATTTACGCCATCCATACCCATTGCGATCGCCCCACTCCGACGAATGTTAGCCTTTTCTAAAATCAGCACCTCAGCATCGGCATTCGCTTGTTTAGCTTTAATGGCAGCCATCGTACCTGCTGTCCCGCCACCGATGACAAGCACATCGGTTTTTATCCACTGGGTAGTCGCATTCATTACCATAACGTTTAAAAGTCCCAATACAAAACAGTATGAAATTAAAAACGATTTTTTATCCTTTACTTATTGCCTTTCCAAACGATTTCCTTTACCTGGATTTGCTTAGGAAGCAGCTTGATTTTTTGGAAAGTATCAGCAACCTCTTGTTGTTTGGCAACGACTTCTTCTGTCAAAGGTAAAACACCATACTTTCGCCGTTTTTCTGCAACTTCCAGCGCCGCCGCTTTGATGCCTAATTGTGGTTCTAAAAACTTCGCAACTTCTGCTGGATTACTTGCTGCCCATTTATCTACTTTACTGACTTCATCTAAAATTCTTTTCAAAACATCAGGATGTTCTTCCACAAATGATTTGCGGGCAAGGTAATAACCGCGATTTGGTGCTAAATTTGTTGCATCTGTTATGGTTCTAGCCCCCGTTGCTTCTTGGGCTGCTGCTAGATAAGGATCCCAAATTGCCCAGGCATCAATGTTACCACCTTCAAAGGCAGCACGAGCATCTGCTGGTGTGAGAAAGGCTGGCTTGATGTCACTGTACTTTAATCCGGCAGATTCTAAGGCTTTGACAACGAGATAGTTGGCATTTGAACCTTTGGCAAAGGCAACTTTTTTGCCTTTAAGTTCAGCCACAGTTTTTATTGGTGAATTTTTCTGTACGATAATTGCTTCTGCTTTCGCTCCCCAAGGATCATAGGCGACGTAAACTAAAGGATTACCCGCAGCCTGGGCAAAGATGGGCGGTGATTCACCTGTGTAACCAAAGTCAATACTACCCACGTTCATGGCTTCTAGCATGGGTGGACCTGCAGGGAATTCAGTCCACTTTACAGTTCCACCAGAAGCCGCTATTGCTTGGTCTAGGCTGCTTTTGCTCTTTAGGGCATTGAGCAGAGTTGCCGCCTTTTGAAAGCCAATATTAACTGTAATATTGCCAGTCGCATTTTGCTTGCTACTAGGTGAAGTGACTGCCTCTGGTTTGGTGGCATTGGAAAAACAGGCAGACACAACTAGGCTTAAGCCCAGCCCCACGGCAAACAACAGAGAAAAGGAACGGGTTCTCCGTTGCATAACTTTTACGTATAAAATATTACAAATAGCTAAGATCTTAGTTTTTAAGAGTTGAATCAACATAAATGCATGTAATAAAGGATTTATGGAAAAGTCTGACTGCTGATAACACTATCTTCTTAAGTCCATACACTGAAAGTATTCTATACATAGTGTAATGTTTTACTTCATTCTCGCTAATGAAAACTTCTACTCAAATTTTATTTTTCAATTGAGGTCTAAATTGTCTTATTTTTACTTTAGTTCACATTAATTACTGTAAGTTAATCCATTTACAGTATTTAAGACTTATATCGGTTGATAATGACATAGATTGCTGAAATAGGCAAGCCAGATAGACGGTTATTTTGTAACAATCGTTTACTTGCTTTTTACGGTCGTTTGTGAGATATTTTGATTTGATAACTTAAATATACGGTTACTTGATAAATTTACAATATTATGCTGATTTTTGAAAGATAGCGGCTTTAGCTGTAGGATGTTTTTTTCACACGAAATCAAATAATTTTTAGCTATTCAAAATCAGTACTGGCAAATCGCGGCAAATGCAATCAATGCTTTGTCGATTAATCACCAGACAATTGAGACCAAGAACTAAGTCATTCTTAGAATAGTTGAAGCAAGTCCAATTTGTGTGTCAAAACACACGATTACTTACTCTTAGACATTGCTACTACTTATACAGTTGCTTTCATATGTATAAGCATAACTGCTATGCAGTTAAATTGTAGTAATAATTACAACTATTAGGAGTCATTTCTGATTACTTATATTAGTACATTGAGATTCTGCAAATATTTGAAATAAGATAATGCCCCGGGTTTCAGAAGCTACATTAGATAACATCCCACAGCTTTGTGATTTGCTGACTATTTTGTTTACTCAGGAAGCAGACTTTCAACCAGACAGCGCTAAGCAATCACAGGGATTACGCCAAATCATTGAACACCCAGAAGTCGGACGTATCCTTGTTCTCCACGATGGTTCGACTGTAATCGGTATGGTTAACCTTCTGTTCACTATCAGTACCGCTCTTGGAACACGTGTTGCAATCCTGGAGGATATGATTGTTCATCCAGACTGGCGTGGCGGTGGTGCTGGCTCGACTCTTCTGAAGGAAGCGATCGCGCTTGCACAAGCATCTGGTTGTTCACGTATCACTTTGCTAAGCGATCGCCTTAACGAGTCAGCGATTCGTTTCTACCAGCGACATGGTTTCACGCTTTCTGATATGGTTCCTTTGCGTCTGCTGTTTCCCGAATAAGGAAGCAGCCATATAGTCATTCAATTTTGGATTTTAGATTTTGGATTTTAGATTTTAGATTGGTTCGATCACATGAATCTGGGAGCTTGTACCCTGGAATTATCAGTCAACTAATAGACTCTAAGCCGGTGATGGGTGTCACCCACCATACAGCAACTTACTCACTTACGGTAAACTCAACTGCGGATATTAATCTGGAGTCTGCATATGCTTATTCTCGATGCTCCTCAAGTTGAAGTCATCGTTGGAGAAAATGCGGTTCATATTTCTCAACTGCCGAAAGTATGGCAAGATATTGCACAAGGAAAGGCTGGTGTTGGATTGGCAAATCCACAGAGTTATGTTGAGATGGCGCAGTTGTTTCAATACAAGTTGCAGCAGGGAGATGTTGACTTATTCAACGAACGCCCACAACTCGCTCACCTCAAACCATGCTTTAAAGAGTTGTTTGGATTGTTGGCGCGGGAGACACTTGAGTTCTACGGGCAAGACTTTAAGGTTGAGAAATATCCAAATTTTGAAGCAATTTTGCGTGAATGTGAGTCAAAGGGAGCAGAGTTTTCTAACGAAGTTAAGGTTGCTCGCATTTGTCTGGAACTGTTTAATGAGTTCGATTATGAACTTCCCGCCAGCTTTTACCTAGTACATCTTGCTCCTATTTACCGAGAGACTGTTTTTGAAGAACGAGCTTTACGATTTGATCCCCGTGATACAGAACACAAGCGCGGTTGGGATGCTGTACTTCATGCGGGAAAAGTGTTCGCTGTGCAGATGAAGATACAAAGTATTGCTTCTAAATACGGTTTGACATATCAGCACGGTTGTGGTTGTGAATCCCACTTATCTTCTATTGATATGTCACTGGGAGCGTTTAACTATCAGTTAAATACCGAAAAGCGTCAGCGATGGATTCGCAGTTTTATTTGGACAACGTGGTATGAGTATGCATTTTTCCCGATTGTACCTAATACTAGATATTTAGTTTAATCAAATTATGCTGGGAGCAAGGAAATAAGAAGAATCTTGCTTCTCGTTCCCTGGCTCTCGCCAGGGAATGCGCTACTAGGAGGCGGAGCCTCCGCTATTTAGATTTTGCACTTCTCCGTATAGCCCTGGGCTTAGTCAAAAGCAGCGCAATAAAGTTACATTACTTTTATTGGCTTTTATCTTTCAAACAGCGGCTTTACGTTTAAAAAAAAGTACAAAAAAGTCTAAAAAATGACAAATTTTAGTTGAGCAGAGCCTCGTTGCTGGCATTTCCAGCCTCAGGCTGGAAACGAGTTTATCAGGGATATCACCCCACACGAATTGACCAACAACATTATTCATGATGCGGTTGTGATAGTTGAGGGTGCTGAATGTGAGATTTCAAAAATATAGCAGTTTTCGGTTGAGTCCAATACAGTCTGGTAAAATTAGACAAGGGTATA
>NZ_JCACKO010000051.1:0-36457 GCF_059505445.1 Brasilonema angustatum
ACTCATTTTTAAAGCATATCATGAGTTAAAATCTCATTTTTTGTTTCAAATCACAAGTACCGTTCCAGCCTCGTAAATTGGCAAAGGTATTGTTAGAGAAAGCTATTAAACGCTCATCTTGACTTCGATAGTGCCATTTGAGCGTGTGTCCTCCACGCATAAACTTTGAACATTCGTCCAAAACGCTTTCATATATATCATCATCATTTAAATCTTCTTCGCTGTCTCCGGTTGAAAAGAATGATGTGGGGGGAAGTTGTTTGTTATCACCAATTACAATAACTTGATTAGAACGGATAATAGAGGGAACAACATCCTCTGTGCGAAGTTGAGATGCTTCATCGAAAATGAGAACATCAAAATGAACCACATCTGGATTAATATATTGACTAACCGAGAGCGGACTCATCATCCAGCATGGCTTTAAGGCTTTGACCAAATTTGGTATCCCCTTTTGCCCGTCGTTAAGGAGTTTACGAATGGGTAAATGTTGCCTTTTCTTAGTTGCTTCTTTCTTCAGTCTTGGCAACTCAGTCTGAGCCAGAGAGGTTTTTTCCCAGTTTCGCCAGCGTTGCACATGAAGCTGTTTTAGACGTTCACTGGCAGCATCTAGCTGGTAGGAATCGAGTTTGGAAAACTCTTTTATTTGCCGTTCGTGCACCTCAATATTAAAATTCTTCAACTCAGGCTTTTTGGCAAGGATCGTGTCAAGACATGTTTTGTAAATAAGTTTCTCCAGAGATGGAAACCATTGTAATGGTTCTAGTTTAGTGTCACGCAAAGCATCTAAAAACTTTTTGGCTCCTAGATTTCCGAGCTTTTCACAAGTTTCTTTGTAAGTTAACCATTCTTGAAAATAAGGCAATTCCGATTGAGCCAGCTTCAAAAATTCTTCTAGTTCGGCGAAGGAGATTTGATTACGGGGCAGGTAAGAATCTGTAATATCGCTTTCGTCAAAGTGCGACAGCAAAAAATCTAATCCTTGCCTAATATTGTTATGAGTTGACTCAAATTTCTTAACTAATTCAGCCAGTTCGCGCCGCCGAGAGGGAGAATTTATAATATGTTGGACAGAATTCGTAGGAAGCGAATATCTTTGTAAGCCAGTCAACCAATTCAAAGCTTGCTCAATTGGTGTCAACTCTGCTTCGCTTTCAAGCCAGTTTTGTGGCAGATTCAATGGAGCTTTGAGTATATGGGATAGGGCTGGATAAAATGTCTCTAAAGACTCTAAGTTGGATAAAGGTCGAACTTGCAGAACTGCTTGTAGCTGTTGACTAATATTTTGAGTTGAAAAAATCGCTTGTTGAAAATCTTCTATTTTGTCCCTGATTTCTAATTCAAGTTTATAAGAATAAGACCCAAGAGAGCTTTTTGCCCAAACAGTTGTTTTCTCTCCTTGAAATAAAGGTAAAACTCTCGCTAACTGATTTCATAAATCTTTTGCTTCTTCTAATCGGTTGGGAGTCCATTGGTTGAAGTTAGAAAATATAACATTGATATTTGGAACTCCTTCGCGTTCTTTTTTCAAAATCTCACCAAATATCTCGAACGGTGATTTATCTAGAGGCTTCTCTTTGGTGTGTAAACTTGTGAGATATGAATTTAGCGATTGACGAGTAGAAACAAGACGCTCATAGAATAAATTGTGATTTTCGACACTAGATATTTGTGAAAGATAATCAATAGTTTTAGATAGATTATTGACAAGTACTCGTTTATCTGTTGTACCACTGTGGTGCAGATTGAGACATATGTGGTCTAAACCACGTTCAGCTATGCGCTTATATACAACACTTAATGCAGTCTCTTTTTCTGCAACTAATAAAACTGATTTTCCATCGCCAACCAGTTCAGCAATAATATTCACAATAGTTTGACTTTTGCCTGTTCCTGGTGGACCTTGAACAACAAAGCTAGAACCAGCCTTTGCTGCTTCAATAACAACTTGCTGGCTAGAATCAGCATCAAGAATTTGAAATATTCGTTCAGGTTTAACTTGTGAATCTAGATCTGATGCAGGCAAGGGTTCTCTATAGTTAGACTGATAGGTACTTAAATCACCGCTAATCGCTTGCAAAATAGGGTGAGAAAAGATTCGATCTTCATTGTCAATAATGTCCCGAACTATTGCAGCTTTGGCATAAGAGAATAATGAAAGAAATACATTCTCTTTAATTTGCCACGTCTTTTGTTCTGCTAAAAGTTCGCGAATTTAGGTAAGAATTTCGTTGTAAGTTAGTCCTTGTATAACTTCTCCTTCTGGAAGCTCAATTCCAAAAGTTTGCTTTAACTTTTGTGCTAACGTTGGATTTAATACTATATCTTCTTCCAAAATAGATATTTTATATGCATCTCGTTTAGGTTCTTTTATTAAATCTACAGGAACCAAAATTAGAGGTGAGAGCAAAGCATCATCTGGTTTCTCCTTGTCATACCAAGTCAGCGTTCCTAGTGCCAGAAATAAGCTGTTTACACCTCGTTCTTCAAATGATTTTCGTGCCTCAGCACGCAATTTCTTAAGCTGCTTGAGTTGCTCATTCCCAGTCTGACGAGTTCTTAATTCGAGAGGATTTGTTTGTGCTGGTAATGCTTTGGTCTTTATCAACTGGGAAATATCTTGATGCTCGCTATCAAGTATTTGAAAATCCAGCGATTTCTTTCCTTGTGTAAGATTTTTGAACAGAAGATCTGGTTCCTCTGTCAGAATTTCCAAAGTTCGAGGACTATCTTGCCGAAACTTGATCAGAGGATTGCGTCGTCCTAAGTCAGCTAACCCAGCTTTCCACTTTGCAATCTTTTGGATAAGGTTTTGCTGAAAGTCTGAAGCTGGCTGTCGCATATTTGTTGTTCTTATAAGTACACCTATTGTCCAATATTCTAGCTAGGACTTACGTACTCGTGACGAAAATTGTTCTGTCACTAGAAAAACGCCGATCTGCCTAACTTCCCTACTGCTGTTCTCCCCTGCGGTGGATGTTAATGATACGCTGTTTCTATAGGGTCTAATGTAAGTTGCCTACTGTAGAGGGGATTATCTTTATGTATTTTTTGATGGAAGCAGCAGCCCAAGCAGCCAAAGAACCATATCAATTTCCTTTTGCTTTCACCGCTGTGTATGTGATTGGCTTTATTGCTGCTGTCAGCATTGGCTCAATTGCTTGGTTCAACTCTAAACGTCCTGTAGGTTGGGAAGACAAAGAGCGTCCTGATGTTATACCTAAAGTTGATACAGACTCAACTCCAGGACTGGGTGAGCCCAAAGGTGGGAAATAGCCAACTCCGTAATCAAGTCAGCCGAAGTCCTAGATAGTTTTGAGTTCGTGAGTGCTGATACCAAACCCGATTCTTGTACCTCCTTTGAACCTTAGCACAGGTGCGGCTACACAAGAGTTGCCCTTAAGTGTAGGGACTATTTGAAAACAAGAGTTATTGATTCGGATTTTGGTTTTACTCAGGACTCACAACTTGCGAACTGGTGGACTTTTTCAATTTTGAACTTCAACCCAACGACGGTAAAGCTTCTGAATTTGTTTAAGAACAGCATTATGCCGAGGTTGGGTTGAATCGCCTGTGTCTGATAATTGTTGTAATTTGGTGAGGAGTCTTGCTTCTTCTACCGCCACCTCACCATCACTGTAAATTAAGCCACTGATAGCTTCAATTAGATTTTGGTACTCTTGTGCACTAGGGCGATCGCCTAAATATTCCTTCACCCACTTGTCAAACTCTTCTGGCTGTACTACAACTAGCTCATTTAGCAAAGGCTGAATTTCCGGTTCGTTAGCCATACCCTTTTCTTGAGCTATTTTGCGAAGATATTCTCTCTCTTCTGGCTGAATTCTGCCATCAATCCAAGCGGCTCCAATCAGGATTTTCACCAAGTTTTTCACACTAGAATTCTTAACCATGATTTTTCTTAAGGTATTAGGACTTGGGAATATGTCTTTTTACTTATTTTCCTCATTATCCATACCCTTTCACCCAAAAATCTAATAATTTTAATTGTTTTTCCTTAAGCGCACCATAAAAAAGCCATCCATGTCCTGTTGATGAGGCAATACTTTGATCCAGCCTTGTGGAGTAGAGTATGTACTAGCGGGAGAATCAGCACTAGGAGGCTCTATTTCCCAATTTGGATTCTCAGCTAGAAAAGACGAAACGACTTCTTCATTTTCTTTAGGATGCAGTGTACAGGTGGAATAAACAAGGACACCATCTTGCTTGACAAAAGTCGATGTATGTGAAATAAGTTGCTTTTGAAGCACCGAGAGTTCTTCTACAGTTTCTGGTGTCTGTCGCCAACGAGCATCAGCATGACGGTGCAAGGTTCCTAACCCAGAACATGGTGCATCCAGTAGGACACGGTGAGCAGTGTTTTGAAACTGGGGCATATTACGACTGTCACCAGTACAAATTTCAATAGATTTTAACTTCAGTCGTTGAGCATTTTCTTGAAGTTTTTTTAGACGAGAGGGAGTGCGATCGTAACCAAAAATTTTACCTTCATCCTTCATCAACTCTGCAATGTGAGTTGTTTTACCTCCTGGTGCCGCACAAGCATCAATCACCACCTCACCTGGTTGAGGATCGAGTAAATGACTAACCAATTGGGCGCTACTATCTTGTACTGTCCACCAACCCTCGTTATAACCTGGTAAATTTTGAATCGGACCAGCATTACTCATCAATCGTAAAGCTTGCGGTAGGTGGGGAAGCCGTTGAGACGCTACACCAGCAGATGTCAACGCCGCTTCCACTTGTTCTAGGGAAGTGCAAAGGAGGTTGATTCGCAAGTCAATGGCTGGAGTTTTATTCATCCATAAGCAGAGGTGTTCTGTTTGTTCTAAACCGAATTGTTCCAGCCAAACTTGAATCATCCAGTTGGGAAAGCTGTATAAAATACCTAAGCGTTCTGTCGGATCAGAAGATTGAACACAGACTTTATCTCCTTTGTTTTCTAAACGGATATATTGTCGCAATAAACCGTTCACAAAACCCGTTAGTCCAGAAAAGCCATTCTCTTTAGCGAGTTGGACAGTCGTATTCACAGCAGCGCTTTCAGGAATTCGTTCTTGAAAGCATAGTTGGTATAAGCCTAAATGTAGAATAGTGCGGAGGTCTTTTGGCTGTTGGTGGGATTTCTTTTTCCCTAATTGGTCGATAAAAGCGTCAAGAGTACGCTGTCTTCTGGTACAGCCATAAACTAATTCTGTGACGAGGCGGCGGTCAGTATCTGGTAGATTTGCTTTTGTAAGCACTCGATCCAGAGCAATGTCAGTATAAGCCCCCTTGTGAACGTTTCGCAAGGCAATAAAAGCTAGTTGACGGGGGGATGGAAACAATTCAAAATTCAAAATGGACTGCGTCCCGCTGCGCTAACAAAATTTAAGATTAGACAAGCTGATGGTAGCAAGTATCTTGGCAGTTTTGGCGATATTAGTAAAATGCCCTAAAGCAATAAGGTGCGTTTGCATGAGCATAACGCACTCTAGTGTAGAAAATAAACTTTAAGTAAAATTACAAGGCTTAACCAAAATATAGAGTGTTACCCTCAACCACTTCAAACTCACAAGCCCGAGAAGCAGGTTCTACACTAAATGATCCAAAACTGACCAAAGGTAAAAATCTAGGGTTGCGTAATAGTTCTTTTGCTAATAAGAATCCAGCAATTGTCCAAGTTTGATATTTTCTGGCTTGTTTCCCAGTGAGTCGCCCCTTCTTACCATCGTAATACTCTGGCCATTCATCTTCATGTAAGCGTGCTTCTGCAATTTCAATAGCTTTGTGTGCAAGATCTATTCTATTTGTTTTCACAGCAGCTGCGGATAACAACCACAGTAAAACAGGCCAACTTCCACCATTATGATATGACCAGGGTATGTTTTTGGGGTCACATCCAGTGACAATCTTATATTCTTCGTTTTCCAAAGCTGGGAAACAAATTTTCATGGGCATATCTCCCACCAAATCCTCCCATCTTTCTTCGATGAGATTCATAATTGCTTGTGATTGATCTTCACTAGTAAGGTCTGAGACAATAGCCATCATGTTTGCTAAAGCAAAGAAGCGAGTATCTAGCTGCGAAGGTCCAACATTACCAACTAGATAACCCCCTTTTCTTGGCAGCCACTTGTCCAATTCATAATAAGGTAGTGAATCAGCATATACGTTGAAGGGATTAGCAGCTGCTTTGCCATACTCTTCACTTTTGAAACGATAAATCTTATTTAAACGATGAAGATCCATCCAATAATGCTGGCGAATATGAGTCTGTAAAAGCGGTAAGCGATTATCAATAGCTGTAACAATATCTTCATTACCCTGACAAACCAGCAGTTCTCTAGCAGCACGCAAAGCAGCAAAAAATAGAGCTTGAATTTCCAATGGATGCCCAAAGATACCCATACGACGGTCAATCATACAAGCACCATCTGGAACCAATAGTGTTGGATACATATCAAACCGAGTTGCCAAACACAGTTCCATAATTAATCTCAGACCGTGTTGGAACTCCGGTTGATATGCTAGAGAAAAGTCTCTCGTAGCAACCACATAAGCACGTAATAAAAGAACCCACCACAAGCAAGAATCAACAGGTGTGACTCGGGCGATCGCATGTTCACCAAAATCAGGTTCTAAATATTCTTCTTCACCGTCACATACAACTTTAAAGCTAGCTGGCATTAAACCCCGACCTGGCATATAAGCATTCAGCTGTCTTTCTTTTGGCTGTAACCTTAAAGTTTCTTCTAAAAAGTTACGGACAATATCTGTTCTACCCTTGCTCAGAAAAATTAAAGCTGAAGATACAAAATCTCGGACAAAACATTGGTCATAATTCAGCGCCTCTATTGTCACATCATAAGCAGCTACTGTTCCTATAGGACGACCTCTATAGTAGAGAATTGAGTTTTCAATTGCTGTCCACGCGTCTTTTTCTACACTGTTACTCGATACCAAGTCATTTAACTGCATTTCCTGAACAACTCCATTTATTTGGTAAACTGTGGTTTCGTTGTAAAAGCACCAATATTTAAGTGTTTGCTGTTATTTTCATTAGAACAATCATATTCTTTGAAATCGTCAATCTAGACTGTTCGACGATACTAACAGCAAAATATCTTGCGTTTTATGCTTTTGTGGCTTTGCTTGAGAGTTTTTATGTTTGTGTTAATTCTCTCTTTTTAAAGACTTTCTTGTCACTTCAAACAGTTGATGAAAATTTCTTATTTAATCATTTATGAGCATAATAATAGCGGTTTTCAATTGGTGCAATACATCAGAGAGTTAAAAAACCGCAGCCTGTAGCAGATGGACATACATAAAGCTGTAATTCGTCCGAATGAGAACTGCTATATTGGTCTGTTTGAAACCCAGAAATATTTGTTTTTCCAAAAAATGACAGATTTCGGTAAGTGTGTAACATTTTGTTAGATTAAAAGTAGAGACTTAAGTCATTTTACTTAAACACCTAAAGATTAATTGGAATATGAGCGAAATGATTTAACTATGCCTGCATGATAAAAAATTATAACAATTTTTCACAATTTGCAATTTTATTTTAATTTTTTCTACTGATTAACAAGAACTGTCCAACGTACCTCAATTCCCCTTAAATAACAACCTGTCTCAAAGGTAGAATCAATGAAAGCATCCCCACAAAAGTGGAAACACAATACAAGTCTTCCGCCTTGAGTTGGAAAAAATTCATAAGTGACACAAGTAAAGACAAAGTAATTTTTGAAACAACAAAAGTGTTGTATATTTTTCTAGACGACTTATAAATCTGTGTAATGACTGAACACTTTTGCTGATAAATCCACTTTTTGTGTTATGGCATTTGATACTTATCCGTGAAATACTCCATCATTTACTCTTCACTAAGAAAGAAATTTCTCTCCACGATTTGGCTAACTGCTTCTTGCCAAGACAAGAAAGAAATAGTACTTAGCTGTTCGCAAAACTATAACAGGTTGTAGTCAGTGAACATATTTAGCAAGTGTATATAGCCGTGAAAGTACGGCACTTCTAGTACGCATATATACTGCATAGTTAGGATGATAGTAGAAATTCAGCTACTTCCTCTACACGAAAATCTTATTCTATTATGCTGATTCTATAGAAACTGTGATTTAAAAGTCCACTTTTAAATCTCCGAGTGTATCATTCCAACTAACCTTCTAACTGTGGGCAAGACTGATTTAATATTGAATGAGATTGTGTACAACTCAATACATTTCTACCTGCGTAATATATTAGACAGACAAAAATGTTATATGTACCAATACTCTCAAAACTGCAATCTAACAACATTCTATAATCTTTTGCATTATTGTTTTACTAGAAAGATTTAGAAGAATAATTCTGTGTCTGTATATACATATTAGCTCGATAAAGCTATTTTTGAGCAGCAAAAATCCGTAAACTCTTTGACTTTTCTTGTGAATTTTATGTAAAGATTAAGACTGTTTTTTGGTAATGTTTATACATATATTTGCTGTCGTATATTTTGTTTTTTTCTCCATAGAGAAGCAAGTATAATTGTGAAAATCAACCTAACCCTGTAACGAAACATTAAGGAACTAAAAGCCTTCTGATTCGTTTGTTAGCAATTTGAAAATCAATAGTTTCGACAGTTCCAGAATTTAAGGTTTATTTTATAAATCAGTTCCAAGAGGATGTTTAAGAAAATAGTTGTAAACTACTTTAAATACAGCGCATTGCAAGTAATTGAGGTACAAGGCTCTTGTCTAAAAGCAAGGCAGAAAGCCATTTTTACTTCTGACTTCTGAATTATGCTATAAGTAGTTTGAGTTAGTCGATTTACATTATTTATGCTATCTCATCGCTGAGGAATGAGTGAAATCCGTCGTTGAAAAACAATCATCTCAGTACCAACAACAGGATTCCGTGCTACCAGCTTACCCCGTGAGTCAATAATATCTAAATGAATGAAATCCAATTCATTTGAACGTTCTAGCATCTGAGCCAAGAGTGTATCTTGTTGTGATTGTTTTAGATTATACCATTCATCATGAATTATGATAGCAAGACTACTGGTACGAAAGTTAGCTTTAATTGACTGTATCAAACCCGAGGCGAAGCGATCGCTCACCTCTGCTATTTGATTTTCGATAGCTGCAATCAAGGTTTGCTCTGGTGTCAAAATAATGGTTGGCGT
The DNA here is from genome assembly GCF_059505445.1 of Brasilonema angustatum. Classification (NCBI taxonomy): domain Bacteria; kingdom Bacillati; phylum Cyanobacteriota; class Cyanophyceae; order Nostocales; family Scytonemataceae; genus Brasilonema; species Brasilonema angustatum. The sequence continues at coordinate 9,185 of NZ_JCACKO010000051.1, forward strand.
CGGAGTTGGTTCCAGTTCTGGTTCTGGTGGCGGAGTTTCCTGCACAGGCGGCGGAGTTTCCTCAGCTATTGATGGTGGTGGAGTTTCTGCGGTTGGTGGTGGTGTGATTTCCTCTACTGGTGGTGGCGTTTCTTCGATTGCTGGTGGAGTGGGAAGTGTTTCTACCTCTGGTGCAGTCGTTATCGTTGCGGATGGAGGTGTTTTTACTTCTGGTGGAACACTTGCGACTTCAGTCGGCTTACTACCAAACACTGTAGAAGTTGTCCAAACAAGAATCACTGCAATTCCAGCAATTATTCCGGTTATTGCTGTATCTGACAACTTTGTCGATAAGTTTTCTGGTAATATTGAGCGAATTTTGCCTAAAACAGCACTCCATGCCAACTGGAGTTTCTGGAAAAAATCAGGGGTTCGCTTATCCCTAATAGAGGGTTGTGTCTCTAATTTGTCTACCGTTGTTTCTAGAACCCCAATTGTCCCTCTCAGAATTCGCAGAGTTATTGCCTTCCAAATTGGCTGGACTCTCTGGTATCGTTTTTGGGGAGGTTGAGATGCCGACTCAACCGTCGGTTGCGGTAGGTTCGCTTCCGGTTCAGGGGAAAATGGTGGTTGTGAATTATGATTATCTTGGGACATGGAACTTTAACCGACAGCTGCGAATCAAAGACAAGAGACTTTATTCTTGCACTACAGCCTCCTCAGCCTTAATTTATCACTTCATTGCATCAGCTATACTTTACTATTTATTTAATTTGGTAATTTTATGAAGTTCAAACGTCGTCAATTTTTGTTTCTCAGTAGCCTCAGCGCTATTGGTTCAGGATTTCTCGGTTGTGTCAGTCGTCAAGGTGGCAAAAATGGTGGAATTGCTATATCAAAAGCGGCGATACCCCCTAATCCAGTCAAAAACAATTCCTTACTACGTTTTGTTTCTGTTTCAGATACAGGTACTGGAGAGCAAACACAGTACGCCGTAGCTAAAGCAATGACTAACTATCACAGTAAAAATCCTTATGATTTAGTGGTTTTAGCTGGTGATAATATCTACACCAATGGTGAGATGGAAAAAATTAATGCAGTATTTGAGCGTCCCTATGCACCATTATTAAAGCAAGGTGTTAAATTTCAGGCTGCTCTCGGAAATCACGATATTCGTACCGCAAACGGCGACCTTCAACTAAAGTATCTCAATTTTAATATGAAGGGACGATATTACACATTTCAACGCGATCATGCGCAATTTTTTGTTTTAGATACGAACACCAACGCTGATTTGCAAAAGCAGCTAAAATGGTTGGATCAAGAATTAAGCACCTCTAAAGCACCTTGGAAAATCGTGTATGGTCATCATCCGATTTATTCATCAGGTATGTATGGTAGCAATCCAACTTTTATTAAAAACTTTACTCCACTCTTTCAGAAATACGGTGTTCAATTATATATAAATGGTCATGAACATCATTATGAACGCACTCGTTCGATTAATGGAACTACTTATGTAATATCTGGCGCTGGTGCGGACACTCGTCCTGTAGGTCGTTCTGAATGGACAGAATATTCGGCAGAAAAGTTAAGTTTTGCTGCCTACGAAGTTTATGCAGATAGAATAGAAATTAGTGGAATCGGCACTGATAATAGCGTTTTTGATAAAGGTGTTATTCAACTCAAATCAGCGTAATTCTTCTATCTTTTATCTCAGTCATTTTTGGGAATATAAAACTACAGAGACACACAGAGATACACAAATAAGTGATCTGTGTATCTCTGTGTGACTCTGCGCTTCAAAATAGTCATAATCTTAATTTATACAAAAAATCTATAAGAATCAGGTTTGATTTGGTGAGACCAGTGCTGCAAGAGGGTTTCCCTCCGTAGGCATCTGGCGAACCCGAAGGGTGAATTGACTCGTGGAGGTAGGGAACAGGGAACAGGGAACAGAAAGTGTACCTAGCTTTGTCAAAAATTAAATGTGAGTCCTATATTATGCAACTTCAATGAGTAACAACTTATGAAACTCAAGCGCCTAAAAATAAATTCTTTCCGTGGGATCGGCGATTTGACGCTTGATTTTGCTGAAATGGAGCCAACTGTGCTTCTTGGTATCAATGGTGTTGGAAAATCTAGTATTTTAGACTGTATTGCTATTCTTTTATCCCAGCTTACCGGGCAAATTCAACATGGTCATTCCATACGTTCCTTAAGTGAACAAGATATCACGAATGAAAGCCAAAAACTGGATATTTCAATAACAATTTCTCCGCAACCAGAAGAAGAAATTACTTGGTCTTTAAGTGAGGAACGTAAAGAGGGCAAATCGGTTAAAAGTGCGGGTGAAGTCCGATTAGAGGCTATCAAATCTTTGATAGATGGTATTAGTCAGCAACGCATACAAAAGCTTGGATATGGAGACGAAGTTACAAACGCCTTACAAGCAGCCTCAATAGTGCTAAGTCAGATAAAAGCTGATGAAGTGAGTCAAAATCCTTTAAAAGATTTACAAACACTCGTTGACGATATAAACAATCAGTTAGCAAATAATGATAACGCTAGTATTCCTTTGGCTGTTTATTATCCAGTCAATCGTGCCGTTCTTGATATGCCTTTGGAAATTTCCGAGAAACATTTATTTACACAAATAAATGCCTACGACCAAGCACTGACTGGTGGAAGAATAGACTTCAAAAGCTTCTTTGAATGGTTTAGAAACCGCGAAGATTTGGAAAATGAATTGCGACGGGATAATCCAAATCATCGAGATAAGCAGTTAGAAGCAATCAGAGGGGCGGTATCATCTTTGCAACCAGATTTTTCAGATTTACGAGTTGAGCGATCGCCCTTACGAATGACTATCAAAAAACAAGGTCAAGAACTCATCGTTAATCAACTATCTGATGGGGAAAAATGCTTGCTAGCAATGGTGGGTGATTTGGCAAGGCGCTTGGCAATTGCTAACCCAAGTTTAGATAATCCACTCGAAGGGCAAGGTATTGTTCTCATTGATGAAATTGAACTACACCTGCACCCCAAATGGCAACGGCAAGTTATTACAGCTTTGATAAGAACATTCCCCAATTGTCAGTTTATTATCACCACCCATTCACCACAAGTGGTGAGTCACGTCAAACCAGACAGCATTTACCTCCTACAAGCAACATCTGATGGTATCGTTGCTGAACGTCCAGAAAATTCGTTTGGCAGAGATAGCAATCAAATTCTAGAAGACCTCATGGGTGTATCAGAAAGACCTCAAGAAGTCAAAGATAATCTCCGCGATTTGTTTAGATTAATTGACCAGGGACATCTCGATAGCGCTAAACAATTGCGCCAAAATTTAGCCGATGAAATTGGAGAAGACGATCCGGAATTTGTGAGAGCAGATGTCCTTATTCGACGCAAGGAAATTCTCAATCGATGAAGTATATCCAAAAAAGTAAAGAACCAGATAGCTTAACCAAATGGAAGCATAAACTCGGTAGCCGAACACCCGACTGGAAATCCTTCCCACAACCAGTGAAAAATGAAGTATATCACTCACTACTACAAGAGCAAGGTTTCATTTGTTGCTATTGTGGTATGTCTATAGCCAGAAAACAATGCCATATTGAACATTTTAGACCCAAGAGTGTTTATAAAGATCTAACATTTGAGTACACTAATCTGATCGCCTCATGCCAAGGCGAAGATGAACACAGACCTCGTGTACCAGTGCATTGTGGACACAAAAAACAAGCTTGGTTTGATGAGGAACTGATGATTTCCCCGTTAGATCCAAAATGTGTAGATTACTTTAAGTACTCTGGTTTTGGAGAAATTATCCCAACAGATGATCACGATAAACAAGCCGCTGCTAAAACCACAATTCAAAAACTAGCACTTGGCATTGATAAGTTGAGAAATATGAGGCGTGCAGCTATTGATGCTACACTGCTAGCTACTGACGGATTGACAGCTACAGAAATACAGCTTCTTGCTCAGGGTTATGAAAAGCCAGATGCAGATGGAAGATACACGCCGTTCTCTGCGGCGATTATCTATATACTCAAGCAATATTTTTGATGATTGACGAGTATTTCAGGACTTACGCAAAATAATGAAAAAATAAACCGCAAAGGGCGCAAAGAACACAAAGGTAAGAGGGTTTAAAAGGGTTTTTGCATAAGTCCTATATTTGATTAATTGACGATAGATTTACCCTGTACAGTTAAGGCAGGTTGAACATTCAACAAATACTCAATTGTAGGCGCAATATCAATGTTGCGAACCTGTTTTAACATGCTGTGTCCAAAATCTGGACCAGCGGCAAAGAAAATCGCACTCATATTCGGCAGATTGGGGTCGTAGCCGTGTGCGCCATAGAAATTGGGCACAGACAACACCGAACTATTAGAAGGATCATCTCCCAAGCGCTGCACAACTGGCGTTTGAATACCATCGAAGTTGTAGCCCAGTGTTAGTAGGGCAAAAACATCACCTGCATCTTGACCAATGAACTCATTTGTGCTTAAACCAAACGAGGGGTCATTCAGATCTTCAGGGATAGGTCTGGTGTAAACCTTATCAAATATATGGACGCTGTTACCGTAGCTGTAATTGGGATTGTTATCTACAAAAGATTTGAGTGCATTTGCTACTTGCTGTTGCAAGGTAACGTATTCTTCATGACTAACGATGCCATTAGGTTCCCGTCCCTGTAGGTTGAAGTAGATATTGACCGCAGGACCAGAACTTACGGCTCTCACCTTGTTAGAATCGAAGTTATTGTTTTTAAGAAAGTTATTGATATCGACCGATGTATGGAAAGCAGCAAACCCGTGGTCTGAAACGACGATGATGTTGCTATTAGGTCTGCCTTGGCTATCAGTACCAACGGTATCAATAACACGTTGAATTGCGCGATCGGCAGCTTGGTAAGCTGCTTTTACATAAGCGTCGTAACGGGCAATCTTCTGTTGATCCTGATTTGCTGCAATAGAGTTGGGGTCGCGAGGGTTAGTTGCTTGACGTGAGTCGGTAAGCAGGAACTGGTGTTCTGATCCATCAGGTTGCTCAATGTAGATCATTGCCAGGTCAGCATTGGGATTCTGAGTAATTGCCCGTAAACCAACATTGGTTTGGTAATCAACAAAATTCTGAACCTGGTCTTGGTAGATAGTTTCTAATTCTTCATCAGAAAAATTTTCAAATCCGGGGCTGAGTCGCTCAGTAAGGCGGTAATCTGCCTGATTTCCCCAGAAACCAACATTATTGTTGATATCATCCACATTTGCTAGCACTGCTGCGTTGCGCGGAATGTAATTGGCAGAGTAACGAGCAAAGCGTACAGTGGATAAGTCAGGAGCCAGGGTACTTACGTAAAAAGCGGTACCTGCTTTGCTGGAGCTACCTTCCAAGTAGAATGGGCTAGACTTTTGCCCACTCGCTCGCACATAAGCAGGTCCAGTGGAAGGTAAATTGAAGGGACCCGGCTGAATACCTTGGTTAGCATCAAAGAAGACTAACGTGTCGTAATTAACTTTGCGATCCTTAGTTGTGTCGATCGCAACGACTTGGATGTCGTAAGTGACGCCATTAACTGTGAACTTATCAAAGGATTTATTTGTCTTTAAAATTCGGCTATAGGACACTTTCCCAGCCGCTTTGAGTTGGTTTATCACTGACTTGGGAGCGGGAGAAAAGTCTGTTGCTGTCAGGTTAAAACCTTGCGCCCCAACTCCAGCAAAAGTTCCAAAAGGTACTGTATAGTCTACGGTTCTCTTATTCGCTGGTTGCACAATCGGGCTATTTGGCAATCCTGGTACCGTGATATCTACCCCATCTGCTCCCGGAAATGTGGCAGCAACAACCTTTTTACCGTTTTCTCGTAAGGATAGCCAAAGTGGCTTTGCTGTCAAGTCTGTGCTTTGGGCCGGTCCATCAATACCAGTTGAGTAGCCGCCGATGGGAGCATTAAAACCACTGATATTTTCTTTGAAAGGACTAGCAACTAGATGAAATGTGTTGGCGTCAATATCGTTCTTTGCTGCAGAAGAACCCGTTGCGATCGCAATATGTCCAGGGGCAGTCAGAGATGGGGTAATAGTGATATTCTGCTGAGCGACTATTCCCTGGCTTTGCAGTAATCCTAAACCCTGGCTTGAGCTAAGTATTCCGTCAGCAAGGTATTGGTTAATCAGTTGTGGTGTTGCACCATCTAGGGAAATCAAAATAACTTTGGGAACTTGAGGTTTGCTCGCAGTCTGACCTTGAGTACCATGTTGGTTCCAGTTTCCCCATACTAGCAGGATGACAAAAAACGATGCAGCGAACAATTGCCAAAAATATTTCTTCGTCCAAGAAGTTCTCGCCAAATTTCTCACTTATGCCTCCCTGTTTTCAGCATCTTTGATTTTGGAGCGCGAATTGCTGAAAGCCTCAAATTGTAGGGTGGGCACGAGTGCCCACCCTACGCTACTTTATTGGGTACACAGCAAATAGGATTTTTCTTTCCCCCTACACCCCTACACCCCTACACCCTTACACCCCGAGTGTTGGTCAAAATACTAAATCACTGAAGTGACTGACTCTGGAAAAGTCGTTAAGCCGACAGTGCGATCGCCAAAGCCAGCAGCATCAAAGTAGCTAGTGTCACCTACTTGTTGGTAGTTCAGATAAGTGCTAATACCATCAGCAGTCGGAGCAGACTTCAAGATACCCGTAGTGTAAGGAATACTATCGGGACCTCCTAAGAGTGCTTCTGTGATCACTCGTCCTGTCAAGTCGCCATTACTGGGAATATCAAATCCCAGAACATTTGCCAATGTGGTGGCAACGTCAGCATTGCTCACTGGTGCATTATCAACGTAGCCCTGCTTAAAGTCCGGACCGAAGGCAATCATGTTGTTGTAAGTATCGCCCCGACCAAAGCTACCGTGCATCCCTTGACCTTGCTGCAAGGCTGTGTCGGCAATTTCTACCTGTGAGCCAGAGGGATTGTTTGAGTCTGTGGCGAATGTCCGGAAGTTCAAAACAATATCAGGAGTTGGTAATTCAGTCGAACCCTTTAAGTTAATTGACGATAAAGGTAGTGCACCAGGAACTGAACCGTACTCATCACTGACAAACAGTCCACTGGTGTAATCCTGTTTGCTCAAGAAATCCACCACTTTGTTAACGGTTTCGGGGTTATGGTCTGGAATGTAAATCAGGTCTGATCCACCATTAGCTGCAACCACCACTTTGGCATCAGGCTTGTCCTGAATCACTCCACTACCACCAATCAATCCGTCGCCATTTCTAGGACGTTGTCCTTGAGTAGGGTCTACCAAAGCATAGTTTTTGCCATCAGCAGTTGCTGTGTCAGCATCATACAGGGGTAGCGCCAATTCGTGGGCAATGTCAATCGCCACAAATCCAGAAGGTAAGTAGCCAGGATTGACTCCTGGATAAGTTAGGGATGAGGCATAGTCGCTGACTTTTCCTCCTTGGGCATCTGTGAACTGCTTGCTAATGGTAGAAAAGCCGTGGTCTGCGGTGATGAAAATGTCGGTGTTGGCTGCTAGCTGTGGATCGCTGTTGATATAGTTCAGAATTTCCTTGAGGTTGTTATCAGCATTTTTCACACCTGCTTTCGAGGTTGGACCGTTAATTCCTGGAGTCAGGCTGTTAAGGCTGTCTCCTTGGTTATGCTGCGTACCATCAGGGTCACGCGACCAATAGACTAAAGCAAAAGGCTTACTTTGGTCATTTTCTTGTTCATTGAAGTAAGGCAAGATTGCCTTAGTGATCGCATTGGTAAAGTACTGCTGCTGAACGGTGTTAGCAGCAAGTGTTCCGGGAGTGGTATTGTTCCCAGAAAAGCCGTTGCTCAACTGGTCAGTGCTGGCTACACCATTAGTACGGTCGGGGGTTGTAGCACCTACCCCTGCATTCACTAATAGTTTGGTGATTTCTGGACTGAGGGGAACACCACCTGTCTTTCCTGTCGAGTCATCAATAATGATCGTCTTCGGTGTTGGTATTTTCCCATCTGCTCCAACATTACCCTGTGTGACATCCTGAATCAGCGTTGGTCCTAATTTTCCAACTGCAGCGGTGTTGTATCCGTGTTCACGGGCATAGGCTAGCAGTGTTTCTTCATCTAGATAGTTACCGCCAAAATGTTCGTCGATGTCACTGAGAATCGCGTCATTTTCAATAAACGGCGTTGGCGTTCCAGTTAGTCCTCCAGCAAACACTGGATAGCCTGTGTAGATCGTGTTGCTGAAGTCTCCTGTATCTCCTAGGTAATGCCCAGTTGCGATCGCCGATGCATTGGGTGTGGTGAAGGTAGGAAACAATGAATGGCTGTTAACAAACTTGACCCCTTTCTGACTCAGTTCGTACAGTGTCGGTGCATCTTCTGGATTCACTGAACTCGGGCGTAGACCATCTGTGACGTAAATGATCACGTTCCTACCTTGGGAACCGCTACCTGCTGTCGAGATCCCATCCAAAGTATTATCTGCCATGTAAATGACTCCGGTACTAAAGTAAATAAGACGATATATGAGAAATTTATCTGACAAATTTAGAGTTTTTGTTGCCAGAGCTTCTTGTTATAAATTTGTTGATTCAGTCTGCAAGTTGTTGAACTAATTAATTAAAATCAGTCCTGATATTTCACAGGATAATTAATACTTTTTAATTTATTGACAGGAGAATTTATATTAACTAGTTGCTCATTCCATTACCTGTTTGAATGTCATTCAAACATATAAATCAATACAAATTAAGCCTAATATAGATTCATCCTTTCAGACTTAAACAATAGTCAAAGAAAAGGTTAAATTTAGTTTAAATTTAGAAAATATTTGAGCAAAATCATCTATAATGAGAATAATAATTATTATTCATTTTCGAATTATTGATTTTCAATTCACTGTTTGCGTAGGACAAAAAAACCTTCGGTTATTGCGACCTTTGCCAGCAGCGCTAGCCCCGGAGGGGCGCACTAAAAGGACGCGATGCTCCAGCTTTCTCGCCGCCCTTTGGGCGATCGCCCAATACCTCATAAGCCAACAACAAAAAAGGATGGAAGCCTTACTCGCTTTCACCCTGCTTGAAAGTATGCCTTTCAGGGTTATTAGGAACAGCCCCATTTTTAGGCGTACCACCCACTACCAATATAAGAAACACTTCTTCCCTGTTCCTTGTTCCCTGTTAAGCGTTCCCTATTCCCTGGTATTCTGTGTTCTTCTTAAGGAACAAATCAATTCCTCAACGCCCGTAAGAAACGTTGCAAACCTTTAAACAAATTGGGCTTTTTCGCAGATGAAGCATCTACGGTAGCTGACTTAAACTGTGCCTTAGCTAAAATTGCATCCAACTCGTCACCAGATGGCTTTTGCGGAGATTCGGAAATCTTTTGATACTCATCGCTCTTTTGCAGCCAAACTTCCCATATCCCAGGGTAAGAGCGAAATACAGCAGTCTCGTCATCTATGGGACGGAGATAATAGCAAGATTCTATTGTTTTGACGAAACGTTCACGTATTTGACGCGCAGCATAACCAATGCCGACTACCCCTAAATCTTCTAAACGAGGATTTAATATGACTATTGGGCGATCGCCCGCCAATTGAGCGATCTTTTCCACCTCTAAAACTTCTACCACAGTTGGACCAATAAGAAAGAAAATTTCATCCTCTGGTTCAATTTTGTCCTCCATAGATAATTTTCCTGTACCAATATCAAAAATCTTAAACGACACATCAGCCCAATCACGCTTCGCAAGCGCAGCACCACCAGCATCTGGAAAGAAAACTTTCAAGCCAGAACCGTATTCTTCAAAAAGTGGCATAAATTGCTCTGCCACAAACATAGGTTTGAGTTCTGGAATCAGTATTTCAACTTGTAAGCGCTTATATCCATCTGCAAGTGCTGCTTTGGTTGCTTCACCGGCTTGAACAATTGCATCTTCAAGAGAGTTTGGAAGTTGAGTCATACTAAAAAATTTTTGATTTTGAATTTTTAGATTTTAAGCGCACCCTCCACGCAGATAAACACAGATAATTCTCTGTCATATTCGTGTGCATACGCGCTGAGAGTGCAGTTGCAATTTCAACCAGTTATCAGTTATCAGTTATCAGTTATCAGTTATCAATTTCCCTATTGCCTGTTCCCTGTTCCCTGTTCACTGTTCACTGATTTAACTAACGACTAACAATCAATTCTACAGGTGATAGTCGCTGCAAAACTTGCCTTAACACCATTGCTACCCAATCGACATCAGCTTCTGTTGTTTCGCGCCCTAGTGTCATGCGGATAGCTCCCAAAGCCACGTTTTCTGGATAGCCCATTGCTAATAATATGGGACTAGGGCTGAGCTTACCACTATGACAAGCAGCACCAGCACTGATACCAATGCCAGCTAAATTCATTTGTCGTACTAAAGTTTTGCCACTAAGTTTTTGTCCATCAGCGTGTTCTAAGCAAAAACTGACATGGTGAGGTAGGCGGTGCGTGCAATCGCCAGTGGGAAGCAAACCAGGAATATCAGTTAATTGGGCAAACAAGCGATCGCGTAACTTGATTAACCTGGGTGTTTCTGTTGGCAATTCTTGATCTGCCAATTCGGCTGCAACCCCAAACCCCGCGATAATGGGTACTGCTTGCGTTCCAGAACGTAGTCGTCTTTCTTGTCCTCCACCACCCACTAAAGGAACCAACTCTACACCAGGATGCACATACAACGCCCCAACACCTTGTGGCCCATAAATTTTGTGACTAGAAATGCTGAGTAAATCTACGGGTAGATTTTTCACATTTATAGTTAAGCGCCCTGCCACTTGTACAGCATCTGTATGGAACAAAACACCTGCACTACGAGCTATATTTCCTAATTCTTCAATAGGTTGTAATGTCCCAACTTCACTTTGACCGTAAATAACCGAGACCAACACGGTATTATCTTGTAACGCTGCTTTTAAATCTAGGGGGTTTACTCTTCCTTTCGCATCCACGCTTAAGCGAGTCACTTGCCAACCCCACAACTCCAACAACCGTACTGGTTCGGCGACAGCAGAATGTTCAACATTGGAAATAATCATGTGTTGGGGCTTGGCATACAAATGCGCAACTCCCATAATCGCCAGATTGTCTGCTTCAGTACCACCAGAAGTAAAGATAATAGATTCAGGATCAGGTGCGTTTATTAAACCAGCCACCTGCATTCTTGCTTGTTCCACAACCGTTGCTGCCCGTTGTCCCCACTCATGCAAGCTAGAGGGGTTACCCCAATCTTGAGTTAAGACTGCTTGCATTGCGGCTATTGCTTCTGGGCGAGTGGGAGTAGTTGCGCTGTAATCTAAATAAATTTGCATAACCTATAAGGTGAGAAAACACGCTCTTGCAACGGGTTATATCAAGTCCGGTTAATAACTTATTATTTGTCATTGCGAGTGAAACGAAGCAATCGCCATGGTTTGAGATTGCTTCACTCCGCTATCGCTGCGTTCGCAATGACAACTCATCATCCGGACATGATATTATTTCTATTTTCAAACTATTTTTCAGACTATATAGTTAATCTGCCAAATTCTTACATAAAGATATAGTTATCCTATTTGATTTGTAAAAATAGAAAGGTTTAGATTCCCGACTCCTTTTAAAGTTGTCGGGAATCTTCTTGTTCAGGTAAGCGCAAAGCGTGCCGTATCTCCTGTGGAGACACTGCGCTAACGGCACTAGCCGCAGCGTCAGGCAAGGCATACGCGTAGCGTGTCCCCACAGGACTTCATCTCCTTAAGCATTGAGTACCACTGGAGCATTAAGCAAATCTTAAATGCTCTACTTCTAAATACAGGCTTTTATTTCCCATAACAGAAGCCATCTACTATGCTAAACGTGCTTGAGCTAAATCACGTATTAACGTAGTTCTGGAGTAAAGGTAGGCGCTTACGGTGTTAGTTTCCTCACCGCTGAGCATTCTCAAGCTATCAAGTTCCCCCAAGAGTTGCTTAACCAAATCCGCATCATTTAATCTCAGCAAAACATTGGTGTGAGTCTGTTCAATCACAGACCATACCTGACGTAAGGTTGAGACATTAATGCCCTTGCCTTTTATATTATCCATGTTCAATACCTATTATTTTTAATAATTTCTTTATATTTTAGCATAACAATAAATTTTCCAAAACTCTTAAGCATTTATACTCATCTGTCAGGACTATGTTAGTGCAACTATACAGCCTCAGGTTTGACAGACAAAGGTTACAGCTTTAAGTGGTAGAACAAAGCCAGAAACTGCTGCTAGGCAACATTTAAACTAAATTTTGTTCCATCATTTTCTGGCTCAACTTTATTATTACCGCAACTGTTCTTGAGGGAAGCCATCTCAACAAGCTTTGAAACAAGGACAATTAACTCATCTGGATCAAATGGCTTTTTGAGGTGTGTAGAAAAACCTGCTTGCAGAGCCAGCGTACGTGCTTCATCTGAAGCTTGTCCTGTCAAAGCTATGGCAGGAATATGTTTTACGTGTTCACTGAGGTTTCTAACAGAACGAATCAGCGAATAACCGTCACAGTTTGGCATAGCAATATCGCTGATCAAAATATCTGGGTTGAACCACGTCATTACTTGAAGCCCTTCAGTAACTGATGTTGCCACAATCACTTCTGTCTTGTATTCTTCAAGAATGAACTTGATCAAATCGAGATTATCAACATCGTCATCTACTACTAGGACTTGCAAACCGTTTAGGAATTGCAGCTCATCCATGTACTTAGACACTTTTTCATCTTTCGACAAACATTGTTGCAGCTCGCTTTTCCGGTTGCAAGGGAAAAGTGAAACGAACTTAGCTTCAATTAAGTCTGTAGTTCCTAGTTTATAGTCCAGGAAACGTTGGGAACTATTCATTAAAAAAATCCTGTAAATATTAAGAAAATATTAACTTTCTACACAATACTTTACTATTTGATGTATATATCTCCTCTGTCTTTAGGATGATATTGTGTTTTTCAACTCTACCCGGCGCTAGAGTCGTTCGGTTTAGTGATCAGATTAAATGCAAATGAGCGTTGAGGGATTGGTTGCTCATGAACTTTAAGTACAAATGGAAAAATGGCTCTATGCCAAGTCGCGATCAAGCGGCACGTAGTCAATATCTCCTGGATGAGGAACAGTTTCACAACGAACAAGACCGGAACTTAGCAGAGGAACATGCTCGTAAGCATTTAGGTGTACCTACACGAATTCCAGATGATGACCGTTCCATACTGCCTCAGGCTGCTCCTAATGGAAGCGAGGATGGCATAAACCAGTTGTAATTTCCTTGTTGTTGTTTACCGTTCACACCATTGGAAGATAGGTTGTCCATTCTCTGGGCAGCCTGTAAGTTTATTATTTCAGAAAGCGCAAGGATTGGCAGTTAATCCGACACCTGAAAATCGCACTTAGCATTTGCCTTGTGTGAATTTCCATCTCCAAGTCTAGTCGTGAATAGTCCCGTCGGGCATGATTGCCCCGGTTAGGGTTGCTCCTGTTAAATTGACTTTGACCATGAGCGCTTCTTTCAGGTTAGCTCTGGTTAAATTAGCACCACTCAAATCTGTCTTTAGGAGAACAGCTCTGGTTAAATCTGCTTCAACCAAGCTAGCCCAACTCAGATTAGCTCTAGTTAAGTTTACGTCTTGAAGATTAGTTTGATATAAGATTCCCCTACTAAGATTGGCTCTACTCAAGTCGGCTCTTATTAACACAGCCATTGATAGTAGTGCTGCAATCAGGTTTGCCGCGTTAAGATTGGCTTCTGTGAAGTCAGCACAGGTTAAGTCTGTTCGATACAGAATTGCCCAACTCAAATCAGCACCTGTAAGATTGCATTCCCTTAAATTTGCTTGAGTTAAACAAACCTCACTTAGATTTGCTCCTTTAAGAAAAACCTGACTAAAATCCCTCTGCCCTGCGATATAACGTTTTACCAATTCAAAAGTGTTCATGTCTCCTACAATTAGCTCAAAAATTCTCGGATGACTTGCTCTTACCAGTCAGGCAAAAAACTTGATTTTTTACCCTTCTAACCGATTCAACAGATTAAGTTATGACATTTGGGGCGATTAATACCAAGCTGATGGCAGAACTTTTTTAGCGGCAAATAGTGGATGATAGTTGCTTTTCCCTCGACAAAGTTAAACTCGGCTCGACGTACAGAGCCTCTGCTTGTGACAACGACAGGCGCAAACATAAGGTTTTTTTATTTTTGACTTTTCTTTACTTTTTTCATTCCATATTAAATGAGTATATATGCTCAGGTAACCTAACTAAAGTCTGATTAGAGTATTTTTACTCAAAAAGGTCAAGATGAAGTTGGGAGCAAGGGAGATGCGAATACACGTGGGGCTTGCAACCACAAGCCCTTATTGCGATACGAATTTATGAAAAGCAGTACTTAGTTTACTTCACATATCGTGCAATTACTGAAAAGTTTTGTCATAAAAACAAATTAACTTCCGTAAGAGCCGTATTGTTATGGCTTTTTTTTAAAAGAATACTGGTAAAAGATATAACTCAGTCTTCAAACTGAGTAAAAACGACGCGCTACACTTCCTTATTATTTAATGAAACTTCTATTAGATTTGATCACTTCTGATAAACAGCATTTTAAAGTTGTTAGAAGGACAATTTTTCTTTTACCAATCTTTATTATTGGCGGGATTGTTTTAGTTAACGTCCTCAAATTTTCACCAAAAACAAAACTTGTTGAACCTTTACCTCAAGACTCTGCTGTTAAAGTCTATTTCAATCAAAATTTAGCGTCTTCCTATGAAGATCCATACCGTCACTTTATCCGTAAGGGAGACAATTTAGAACAGCAAATTATCGACGCTATAAACCAAGCAAACTCAACTGTGGATTTAGCAGTCATGGAGTTTAGGCTTCCCAAAGTTGCTGAAGCGCTAACAGTTGCTCGCAAACGCGGAGTGAAAGTGAGAGTATTAATAGATAATAAGTACAATAAAACTTTAGATAAATATACACAAGCAGAAATTCCCCGGATGAATCGGCATGATAAGCAAGCGTATGAAGAATTAAAACGTTATCCAGCCGATGCTTTAGCTATGTTGCACTCATCTGGAATTGAAATCAAAGATGATAAATCTAACAATGCCAAAAAAGGCAGTGGACTTATGCATCATAAATTTGTGATTGTAGATGGAAAGACAACTATCATCTCTAGCGCTAACCTGACAACATCTGATATGCATGGAGATTTTGGAAATCTTGACAGCCGTGGTAATCCCAACAATATGGTTGTTGTTCCTAATAACCCTCAACTTGCCAAAACTTTTACTGATGAATTTAATTATATGTGGCAGGGAGTATTCAAATCTTATAAGCCACAAAGATCTCCTGTAACAATTCCAGTTGGAGTAGGAACTATCACCGTCAATTTTTCGCCAGCTAGAAGCAAAAAAGATGATATAACAAGAACTAGTAATGGAATGATTGCCTCTTATTTAGAGCAAGCTAAAAAGAGTGTACATATTGCGGTGTTTGTTTTTTCGGATCAAAAGATTAGTGACACTCTTGGTAGTGTGCATGATCAAGGTGTTGAAGACATAAAAGTTCTAATAGATCCGGATTTTTTTAGAGAAAGTTACTCCAAAGCATACGATGCAATGGGTGTTTGTCCTCGTGTAGGTAAGAAACGTAGCTTCATAACAGTGAAACCTTGGAAGCATCCAATTACTACTGTGGGTTTTCCTACAGGCTTAATGGGCGATCGCGCAGTTCATAGTAAAATGGCAATCTTAGA
The DNA here is from genome assembly GCF_059505445.1 of Brasilonema angustatum. Lineage (NCBI taxonomy): Bacteria > Bacillati > Cyanobacteriota > Cyanophyceae > Nostocales > Scytonemataceae > Brasilonema > Brasilonema angustatum. Next base: position 24,963 of record NZ_JCACKO010000051.1, read on the forward strand.
TGACACATTGGTGATTACTGGTAGCCATAACTGGTCTAATGCCGGGAACTATTTGAATGATGAAACTTTAATAGCTATACAAAATCCCATCGTAGCGGCGCATTACGAGCAAGAGTTTAGTCGGCTGTATGGAACGGCAAAGGTGGGGTTGAAAACTCTCTCATCAGCGCAAAAGTGTCAGTAACTAGGGGTGTAAGGGTGTAGCGGAAATGACATTTTTGACAGCAACTTGCTCTTAGATTTATCGCCAAAACTTTAGAAGTTTGCCCCACCAAGAATTACTAGCATTCACTTTAGCCCGGAGATTTTCTAAATTTTCACTGACACTAACTGTCTTTGAATGGTTCTGCCCAAAAACCTGCTCATAAATCTCTAAAGCTTCCTCATACAAAGGTTCTGCTTCCACGTAACGCCCTTGAGAACAGTAGAGTTCTGCCAGGTTATTGAGACTTTCAGCAACATTGGGATGATTTTCTCCCAGTAGGCGTTTATCAAGTTCCAATGCTTTTATACAAAAAGGTTCAGCTTGGCTATAACGCCCCTGTTGTCTGTAGAGCTTACCTAAAGCGTAGATGTTATCTGCTACAAGCGGATGATCTTTTGGTAATAAACGCTGCCGTAGTTTCAAGGTTTGCACAAACAACGTTTCTGCTTCGCTGTATCGCCCTTGAGCGCGGTATATCAATGCTAAATTGTGAAGGTCTGTAGCAAAATCAGGATTCTCTTCTCCTAAAAATAGTTTATCTATTTCTATTGCTTGTAGGGATAACGGTTCAGCTTCAGTGTAGCGCCCTTGATAGTAGTAGAGTAATCCCAGATTGTTCAAGATGAAAGCGACATTTGGATGGTTTTCTCCCAACAAACGTTTGCTTAGTGCCAAAGCTTCCAAATAAAGTGGTTCGGCTTCCGCGTAACGTCCTTGAACTTGGTAGAGTAATGCCAGGTTGTTCAAGATTAGAGCAATTTTTGGATGGTTTTCTCCCAGCAGACGCTTACAGAGTTCCAAGGCTTGCAGACAAAGTGGTTCGGCTTCCGCGTAACGTCCTTGAGAACGGTAGAAATCTGTCAGATCATTAAGACTTTCAGTGATATCTAAATGTTCTTCTCCAAGTAGGCGTTTTTGTAGTGCTAAAGCTTGTACAAACAGCGGTTCAGCTTCACTGTAACGTCCTTGTAACTTATAGAGATACGCGAGCTTCCCTAGACTAATAGCGACATCAGGATGTTCTTCTCTGAGCAGGCGCTTGTAGAGTGCCAAAGCTTGCACAAAAAGTGGTTCGGCTTCGCTGTAGCGTCCTTGATACACGTAAAGTAATGCCAGCTTATTCAAGCTAGTGGCGACATCGAAATGTTCCTCTCCCAAGCGTGCCTGCACTACTTTTAAACACTGCTCACACCAAGGTTCTGCTAGCGCATACAAACCCTGTCCTTGATAAAATGCGCCTAAACCTCTAAAAACCCAAATTAAATCTTCATCCCCTACCGCATCAATCAGATTTTGTGCCACTTCTGTCAGATGAGGGATAGCATTTTGCACTGACTCAATAAATTCACGGGTAACAGAACCGGGTATTTCTTGGGCAATTGATATAAGGGTAGAGGCAAAAGCTTGTTTGAGTTCGTCGGGTTGTTGTGAGGTTTCTCGCTTGGCTTGCAAAAACTGCCGAATTAAGGGGTGAATTTTGTAGCAGCCTTCTTCTTCTTCCACCCGTTGAATCAAGTGGCGTTTGTAAAGTTGCTTTTTCACTTCGTTAACATCAGCCTTTGCCCAACTCAGCAACTCAGCAGCAGATTCTACCAGTTTCCAAGGAATCACATCTTGGGCAAACAAGCTTAACAACTCACCCACACGCTGTGTCATTGAGTCAAGTTCTCGCCAGCTTAATTCAAATGCGGCTTTTACTCCGCGTGTTGTGGGGTTGATCGCTTTATCTTCCAGTTGCTGCATTTGCAGCCGCTGTAACATCTCGGCTAAAGACAAATCTGGATCTTCTCGTAAATATCGCCCCACCAGTTGCAAACCTAAAGGGAGATATCCCAACCATTCACATAATGAAGACGCAAAATTTTGCGTCTCCACATTACGAGATACCCGCTTTTCACCCACCAAATCAGTCAATAATTGCAAAGCCTTATCTGGTAACAGCACATCCAGAGGTAATTCCTGAATATCGGCGTCGAGGTTTCGCAGTCGCGTTGTGATTAAAACGCGGAAGCGGTTATCTGTTGGTAGTAGCTGTTGACAATTCTTCCAATCTTTTAAATCGGTGATGTCATCCAAGACAACCAACACCAATCCTTCTGCAGGTTGCCAGTTTTGCCAGCACCATTCTACCTGTTCTAGGAGACTTCGCTGCCGTACTTCCGGATTCATGTAGAATTGGGCAAACTGTACAATCTTCGCCGCTAGATTCGCTTCTTTGGCATTTAACCAGCAAATTCCACCAGAGTAATGTGCTTCATGCTGGTGTGCATATTGTGTCGCCAGTTCAGTTTTACCCACACCCCCCATACCAGCAATCGCAGAAATTGCCACAGTACCAGGTTTCTGCAATTTTTCATGCAGTGCAGCAAGTTCCTGTTGTCGTCCGACAAAGTTGGCGACGCCTCGGTAAGGAATAGATTTAGGGGGATTTAACTTTGTCCGTTCCCGTTCGGACGACTGTAGTCAAGTAGGGGGAGTATTGTAATGGATAGTAATTGGGCTATTATCTACGCCTTGAAAGATAGGCGCTTTACTATCATTATTTTGATAAGCTTCGCCACCATAGACATTTTGAACATTTTGCCCTGAAATCTTACCAATGTTGATTTCTTGATGGATTTCTCTGGCAAGAGTTTGCACATCTTGAGCAAATCGCTCATCTTTATCCATTTCTACCCGCAAATAAGCGGTTACCGTATCTAAATCAGCTTTGGAACCTTTTTCAGCAGCAGCAAGCGCAGTTTCTGCTTTGATGTTTCCTCTTAACTTGTCCCAAATCTTTTTCCGCAGCTTATCCATCTTGACGAGTGCTGCTTCGGTGAATTTTTCAATAGTCTTTTCAAAGGCTTTTGTAAAAGCGAGAGTTGCGATCGCACCTGCGGTTAATGGTTCCATAAGCTTTTTTGTCAAGTGGCATCATACTAATAACTTCCAGCTTAACAGCTTGAATTCCAGAAAGATTTATTGACTAGTTTGCTTTTCAGGCTGGCGCTTTCACCTGAAAATTCTCTAACTGGCAAATTGCTTTCATAACCTGCAACAACCGAATTGAAGCCTCAGACTCATTCAGGCTGAGTGAGGGCATTAACTGATAACTTGGGGGAGTTCCCTGTTTTAAATGTACGAACTGATAACGCAGTCCGTTTGTCGCCAGTCCCCAAACTGATGTTTGCTGCTCTAAACTCTTAAAAGCATAACTCAGTAATTGCGGTAAACCCTCAAATACCTCAACTAAACTATTTTTCGTCTCAATCACTAAAATCCAAAAAGGTGGCACGGTAGTTGCTTGAGCGTTGTTGACTGCTAAAATATCCATCCGTCCTCTAATGCTTATATCTTCATCTTCGATGGCGATCGCTATTACATCTTCCATCGTCAGGCGAATTGGAGTATCGTAGAATCCTGCCAATCGCATCAAAGGTGCTAGCGTCAAAAATTTAACTAATCCTTCTGAAATTTTACCTGCGTTAAAGTAACGTTCAAAGTCGCTCCTAATTCGCGATAAATCTTGCTGTTCAAAATCCGTGAGAGGTTCTAAAGTTAAAAAGTCTGTAAATAAACCATTTGACTGCTTTTGCAATTTCAGCAGGCGATGAACGTCATTGAGAGATAAGCTGCTGGGTTCTACAGTAATTGGCATGGCGCAAGCAAGTATTGTGAGTACTACCTATCATCTTGCAATATGAAAATTAGAAATAGGTTCTCAACGGCTACTTCTTGTGGCTATGTATAAAGGGGACTTATACCAATTCAAAATTCAAAATTCAATCTGGAAGAAAGCCGAGACGAAACTTGGGTTTGGGAATGTGTATCTGTCGCATTCTTTTTTCAAATTGGTATTACGCACTGAAAACCCAAAATCTGGGATCCCCCCTAGCCCCCCTTAAAAAGGGGGGAATCTTAAAAGCCCCCTTTTTAAGGGGGTTGGGGGATCTCTTCTGCCTAAGTCTTAATAAAGTTATTTTGCAATTGCCCCATATCTTAACGAAAATCAAAACACTTTCTCGTAAATCTGCGTACACAATAGTTTTCAGTAGTATTCAGTCACATCACCAATTACAAAAACAATCATGTCCCAAGTAACGATAGAATCAATCCTTCAAGAAAAGCGTCTATTCCATCCCAGCCCTGAATTCTCCCAAAACGCTCATATCAAAAGCTTGGAAGAATACCAGCGCCTTTACGACAAAGCGAAAGCTGATCCGCAAAAATTCTGGGCGGAGTTAGCAGAACAAGAGTTGCACTGGTTCCAAAAGTGGGACACAATTCTAGACTGGCAACCGCCGTTTGCTAAGTGGTTTGTCAATGGCAAGATTAATATTTCTTACAACTGTCTTGACAGACATATCACCACATGGCGTAAAAATAAAGCTGCGATTATTTGGGAAGGAGAACCAGGCGACTCGCGCACCATCACCTACGCCCAATTGCACCGGGAAGTTTGTCAGTTTGCGAATGTACTGAAGCAACTAGGTGTGAAAAAAGGAGATCGGGTTGGCATTTATATGCCGATGATTCCGGAAGCGGCGATCGCCATGTTAGCCTGTGCCAGAATCGGTGCACCTCACAGTGTTGTTTTTGGTGGTTTTAGTGCAGAAGCTTTGCGCGACAGACTTATAGATGCTCAAGCAAAACTCGTCGTTACTGCTGATGGTGGTTGGCGTAAGGATGCGATCGTTCCTCTCAAGGAACAAGTAGACAAAGCCTTGGCTGATAACGCTGTTCCCAGTGTCGAAAACGTTGTGGTAGTGCAGCGTACCCGTCAAGAAACTCACATGCAACCAGGACGTGATCAATGGTGGCATGATTTGCAAAAGAATGTTTCCGCAGATTGTCCCGCCGAACCAATGGACAGTGAAGATATGCTGTTCATTCTCTACACTTCCGGCAGCACTGGCAAACCGAAAGGTGTTGTACACACAACGGCTGGTTATAACTTATACGCTCACATGACAACCAAATGGATTTTTGACCTACAAGACACAGATGTATATTGGTGTACTGCTGACGTAGGTTGGATTACGGGACATAGCTACATTGTTTATGGTCCTCTTTCCAATGGTGCAACAACGGTGATGTACGAAGGTGCGGCTCGCGCTTCTAACCCTGGCTGTACCTGGGACATTATTGAGAAATACGGCGTAAATATTTTTTATACCGCACCAACTGCGATTCGTGCCTTTATCAAGATGGGCGAACATCTGCCAAAAGCGCGAAATCTGTCTTCTTTACGTTTGCTAGGAACCGTGGGCGAACCAATTAACCCAGAAGCTTGGATGTGGTATCACAAAGTAATTGGTGGTGAACGCTGTCCGATTGTTGATACTTGGTGGCAAACGGAAACTGGCGGTATCATGATTACACCGTTACCGGGGGCAATTTCCACTAAACCTGGTTCCGCAACTCGTCCTTTCCCTGGAATCCTAGCCGATGTGGCGGATTTAGAAGGTAATTCTGTAGGTGACAATGAAGGCGGTTATTTGATAGTGCGCCATCCTTGGCCTGGTATGATGCGAACAGTATACGGTGATCCTGAGCGCTTCCGTCGTACCTACTGGGAACACATCCCCCCGAAAGATGGGCAATATGTCTACTTTGCTGGAGATGGGGCAAGACGCGATCAAGACGGTTATTTTTGGGTTATGGGGCGTGTTGATGATGTTATTAATATATCAGGTCACCGTCTTGGTACAATGGAAGTGGAATCAGCCCTTGTGTCTCATCCAGCAGTAGCTGAAGCCGCTGTGGTCGGTAAGCCAGATGACCTAAAAGGAGAAGACATAGTAGCTTTTGTGACTTTAGAAGGCGATCGCAATCCTAGTGAAGAACTGAGTAAAGAACTCAAGCAACACGTTGTCAAAGAAATTGGGGCGATCGCCCGCCCTGGAGAAATTCGCTTTACCGATGCTTTGCCCAAAACTCGTTCTGGTAAGATTATGCGGCGCTTGTTGCGGAATCTGGCTGCTGGGCAAGAAGTTTCGGGTGATACGTCTACTTTAGAAGATCGGGGGGTTTTGGATAAACTGCGCCAAGGTGCTTAAGCAGTAGTTTTCTTGCAAAAGTCTGATTTCAGGATATTTGGAACTGCAGATGCACACAGACAAAAAGACGTAATTCATCTGTGTGCATTTGTCTACCTCTTACAAAAATAGATTCGTGGTATTACAAAGGGTTTTAAAAATCTCTTTTTTATCCTAATCAGATGTAGGTGAAGTACCCACCACCAAAACGGAGTACCGTTTATGGTTGGGGCTTCCCGTTTCATCCGTCGTTGCCACGTTGGGTAGTCCTATTGCTAGGAGTTCGGAACTAAATCCGATAATGGTCTTACACGGCGTCCGGAGGTTTGGAACTCGTCCCTTACTCCCATACATTTGTATGTATCCGGGCAGCAACCCGCCTTCCGCAGGTTGTTTGATTTTTGAACGTACAACATGGCTTGGATTGTTTTTTTAGCAGGACGTAACCTTACTAACCAGCGGTCATGTTCTTTTTCAGGGTAGATGTTGCTGCGGTAAGCATCTTACTGCTACTTCGTATTAACCTGTCTGTTCCATACTGCCTGACGGTCATCGACCAATATTATCATACAACATGCTGTACACCCATTCCGGCGGCAGCTTTTGGGGGGAATCTTCCCCCCAAAACGTGCCTTGGAAGATTGGCAACTGCGCATACATCTTTTCTTTCTTTTGCCTTTGGCAAAAATAAAGCCAAGATGCAATTGTCGCTGCCCGCCTTATATCCCCACGCTAAGCGCTGCACTTAGCTTGTCGAAGTGTGGAGTACCACTATAGCGGGGGACTTACGGCGAAGAAGTTAAATATTTATTCTTACAATACTCTTTTGTAGCTGTTACAGAAACAACTTCTACTGTTATGGGGCTGGTAACAGTTGCATTAATGATAAACTCGCTTGCCCCAACATGAGGTTTTTGAGGATTTCCCCAATCATATGTGTAACCCAAACCTGTCCAAGGATAATGTTCTTCACCTTCAAAGGAATTTTTGTATATTTTTTGCAACACAGGATTATGAATAGGAGGTACAGCAAAAACTTGACAACTAGAATTATTAATTTTTGAATTAAGACATGGTCTACTTAAATCTTCAGCTTTCACCCACATTTCTACAAAATGCGTCTTATTGGAGTTTCTATTCAAAATTAAACCCAAATATTGCTGCAATCTTAGCGAAAGCATAATATCACCAGAAATATTCATACCTAAACCTTTACAGGTATGACAAAAATCTTTGACTTGAGTAGAAGCTGTTAACCAAGTCTGGTTTTCTATTTGTTTCAAACCAGGCTTCCAATCCTCGTTTGGGTTTTTTATATATTTCCAACTCACCATTAAAAATTCTGTTTTACCGTTCTTTATCCTCATCTTGATTTTAGAATTGCTAATTGACAATCTCCAAAGATTGTTTACAACTTTATCCTGGGTTGGTCTTTTTGCATCCTGAATAGCTTCATCTAGCTTCTTTTTAAGAGTCTTATAACTTTCCAGTTTATTCTTTTCAAGATACTCATTGACATTTGGATTTATTTCTGATTGTGCTAAAAATTGATTTTTCAAGATTAATTGACTCTGCTGAGAATTTCCTGTAGCTAATAAACTAGAATATCCAACTGCCAAACAAGCTCCTGTTAAGGATAACAAGAATTGATTATTCCACTTTTTCATTGCATCCACTCTGTTAATTTATATTAAGAAAGTAGATGCCAATTCCCCTTTCACTAAATCAAAATTTCAAATCTAAAATAGAGTCTTGATGTATTTTAGCTTATGTAGTCAATACACCCCTAATTAATCATCTTTGTGATTTTTTGGCTGATGCTCTATAAGCTTAAAATGATACTGTTTATTAGATGAATCAGGCGGACTAACTTGAACCAATTTCACTTTTTGTTGAGGACTACTGCTGTCTAAACAGTCAAATCGAAGAGAGTCGCCAGAAGTTCCTTTTGCTTGAAAGCCTTCTTTGCATATTTCTTCTGGAAGCGCTTCTGAAGCCGGATTACGTTTAAGCGCTTCTATAAAAACCTGTGCTGCATCATAGGATGTTGCTGTTTTCCAAGCAGAGTCTATTTTGTCTTTCCAAAGTTCTTTAGCTTGCCGAGAAAACTGGTCTTCACTATTAAGATATAAAGGAACTGCTAACACCATACCTTGTGTATCTTTACCACGATTCAAGGTATTACTTCCGTATAAATTACTAATATCTCCTAACACTTTTATGCCTTGAGATTCACTTGTATTTTTAGGTATTGCTGAAATAACATCCAATGCATGAGTTACTGTTTTAGAACTTGGTAGTAACAAAAAAGCTTGTGTTCCTTTCTCAATAGCTTGTTTATATTTTTCTTTAGCAGGGTAATTGCTACCACCTTTTGATAAATCATCTTTATAAACAATTTTGCCTTTGTAGGAATTAACTAATATTTTTGTAAACTCTTCTCTCAACTCTCGGTTATACTGGGAATCTTTTTCGTTATCGTAAAAAACTGCTACCTTATGTACATCAAAAGTATCATGCATATACCTGACTAGATTTTGCGCTGCGATTTGAGTATCAATATTTGTGCGAAATACGTAGCGCTTACCATTATTAAGAGCGTTGTCTGGGTTATTTAAGTTATTGGATGTGCTGACTGGGGTAATGAATACAAGCTTACCATTGGCATATATTGGAGCAACTGCTAGGCTGACTTCACTCGAAGCATGCCCCATTACACCTATTACTTTCTTATCTTGAACCAATTTTTCGGCAATTTTTTTGGCGATTTCTGGATTATCATCGTCATCAATAACCTGTAACTTTATTCGCTTACCACGAATGCCCCCTTTTTGATTAATTTCATATTGTGCTTGAGCAAATCCACGTAACATTTCCAAGGCTTCAATTGGATCATATTTTTCTTTTGCTTGTATTGGTACTGGAACAGCAATTGTGTAAGCTTCCGCGTTACCAATTTCAGCGTTACTCAAGTAAATCCTAGTTAGAGGTGCATTTGGTGCTATTGCCAGTGCGTTTTTAAAATTTTCAACAGCTTTTTGATACTGCTTTTGAGCCATTCCTTCCATTCCCTGCTTTTTGGCTTCTTGGAAAGCAGGAATGTTCAAAGTTAGCTCTCTATCTACTAAATTCTTTTCTCCAAAACTCATCTGCTCATCTAAAGAATCGGAAAAAGAGTTTGAAGTTCCATTAACATTTACTGTCTTCTCTTCATTGGGTTGAATAAAATTTTTTAATGCCCACACAACAACTCCTAAAATACCTAAAGCAATAATGACTGCAACAAAGCGGCGCAGAGAATCTTTTCTTTCCAACATGAATACACACTCTATAAAAAACGATAAGGCTTGAAATCTTTATACTATGCGGGCAAGTAGCTGGTAAATGAGTTGAGATAAACCTAATAAAGTGATAGCAAAAATACCAGACAATATAGCAAATAATATGACGTATATAGGATTATTTTGCAAGACTAAATTCAGAAAAGGAATTTCTAATCGAGCAGGCAAGTCCGATAGTAATAAAAGCACAACAACGAGTGTACTTCCAGTAAGAATGGATAAATGATGTCTAGTTAGAATTCGGCGATGTTGAGCATAGATAAAGCTAGCCAAAGTTATACTTACTAATGCCCCATTAATTGATGTTGGGAGTTTATTAAAAGCTATTGCAAGTAGTGCAATTTCAAACCCAATCAAAAAGGGTTCTACCAACCACTCCAAATTGTTTATAAATGTTGAAGTCAAATTCGAGGTTGGCTGCAAAGCATGAAGAACTTCCGTTGCTGATTGATACCGCTCTTTTGGCTTATCTTTGAGCATTCGCTCTAAAACATTGGCAAGGCGATCGCTAACTTTAACTTTGGGTGAGCGCCAGAACCAAGCTTTCGTGTTAGGGTCAATAAAATGTTTGATCTGCTTTTTACCAGTTAGCAAACACACACAGGTAGCTGCTAGAGCATATAAATCTGTTGAAGGATACACAGCAAGACAAGCCGTCTGTTCTGATGGCGCGAAGCCTGGTGTATAAATACCTGTTAACATGCCAGAATGTATACCGTTCGAGTTTGCTCCTTGCTGTTCAGGAGTTGCTTTGACTACCTGCTTAACTGCACCGAAATCTATAAGATATAACGATCCATTACGAGCACGCATAATGTTAGAAGGCTTAATATCGCGGTGGATAGAGTGATGAGTATGGACAAACTCTAAAACCGGGAGGATTTTTTGTAAAACTTCTAAAACTTCTGCTTCTGAAAACATACCCTTGCGGTTGAGTTCCTGCTCTAGATCCTCACCATCGATATATTGCTGCACTAAGTAAAACAACTCCTGATTTTTTTGCCCTTCCCAATTTGGAACTCGTAAATTAATAAACGCAAAAAGCTCGGGAATTTGCGGATGTGTGCCTAATGTTTCTAAAACTTCTGCCTCACGATGAAATAGCTGTGTCGTCTTTTGTATCTGTTCTTCATTAAGGCTAGGAGATGGTTGCAACTGTTTTACGACGCATTTTCGCATGGCTGGGGTTCGGCGATCGTATGCCAGAAATGCCGCTCCAAACCCACCCTTTCTTAACTCCTTCAAGGGCACATACCGACCATCTAAAAATAGTGGCATTCCGCAAGTTATGCAATATTTTTGTCGAACGTTTTTCAGATCTAGAGGTTCATTTAAATCGGGAAAAGAATTGATCGATTTTGAACAGTGTGGACGAGTACAGTAAATTTCCATAGCATTTTTCCTTCATTTTTCTTTATTGCTATGACTATACAGATTATATGAACAGCAAAAGTATTTACAATGACTCTGCTTAGTTTTTAAAACATAAGTTTTTTTCTAAAAAGATATTTCTACTAAACATTTGTAAGTGTATGTTGATATCATGAAATCATAACTTTTCAGTGGTAGTTGCGTGTTCATGCCTGTATAATATATCCTTTCTAGTTACCTTGCTAGACCAGAGGTACTAAAATTAACGCTACAAACGCAAATAATTAAAATTCTTTAACAATAATTAGTAAGCCCACCTACCTCCGTGTATGTATTGGAGAATAAGTGGGTCATTGAAAAAGAATCTAGGAGTCAGAATCCAAGAGCGGAGCGCTGGATAGCTCCGCCTCCAGTCAGAATCACTTACGACTCTTGGATTCAAACCCCAACGAGATAGATTCAGAATTCTGTAGAGTGCAAGGGCGTTAGCCCATTCAGAATTCTGACCGAAACAATTTTAGATTTTAAATTTTAGATTTTAAATTGGGGAGCCAATAC